>JBAVTY010000417.1:0-6322 GCA_049696495.1 Candidatus Nitrosopolaris sp. | reverse complement strand
ACTTGCATAATTTTTTACTCGGGTTCTGAAGATTATTGTCAGTCCGGTTAATCAACTGATACTGCTTGCTTGCATGAAATCATTATAGTAGGTGATGATATTGGAGCGAGTGTAAGTAGAGAGAGCTAGTGGAACTATTCAATTGGCATCCACACCGATGCAATGTCTAAGGTCCGTGTTGATGAATTCAATCATCTTATCAAGCGACTCAAAATCTTTCCACTTCCTTATAGGGTTCCTCTCTACATTACTCATAGCGGCTATTTCTCACTTCAGTGTGTTGCATTACAACTATTAGCGAATTTTAGATTATTCGCGAGAGTCATCTCATCACAGGCTTCATCATAATCCTTAAATTAAAACTTGTCGATATTTCACCATCGACTCGGCAAATATTATGAGTGTTTCTAATTAATAGCCCTCCCTTTGAGGAATAATCCCTTTTATATTATTTTTTGTAAGACACCTACGAATAAAACTATCATGCAAAAAATTACACCGTTTCTGTAGTACGACAAAAATGCCGAAGAAGCAGCTAAATATTACGCCTGTATTTTCAAAAACTCAAAAATCATAGATATCGCCCGTTACGGAGAATCAGCTGCAGAGGCCTCCGGAAATCCCAAGGGAACGGTAATGACCGTGACGTTTGAACTTGAAGGACAACGATTCATGGCGTTAAACTGTGGGCCGGTTTTCAAATTCTCACCAGCCATATCATTTTTAGTTAACTGCGAAACACAGGAAGAAGTAGATGATCTGTGGGAAAAGCTTTCTGAACGAGGAGAGAAAGAGCAGTGCGGCTGGTTGAAAGACAAGTTTGACGTATCATGGCAAATCGTTGCCAATGTCTTGAGCGAGATGTTACGAGACGAAGATGCAAAGAGTCATGTAGGCATTGATTCAAATGAAGAAAATCGACATACAAGGCTTGAGGAAGGCATACACGAGGTAATAGAATACCACGAGAAAGTTAAAACTACAGGAATGGTACTCGAGTGTATTAGTTTCATAATTTATAGACTGGCCTCATACAACATATTCTCTAGGTTCAAGGTTAAGAACACAAAAATCGCGTTACGCGTTACTTGAAGACTGGAAATTTTCAGAGACGAGATCGAATTGAACACAAATTGTATATAATCATTAAAACACAAATTGTATATAATCACCAAGTAAACAGATGAATGATTAAAGTATAAATTAACAATTTGAATAACACTTATTTCATATCGGTTGTGGGCAGTATTACTCGATGATAATGATAATAGTGCTGCGATAATTGCTTACCAGTACCTGTAATCATGTACATCCCCTGCTCCTTCGACACTTGTTCTTGTGTTATAATAATGTTGATGATCTCACGTATGATTCATGTGCGTTGTAACCTCCATTGATATCATTTTTCCTGAAGTTGACTTGTTGAGATTAAAATAAATCTGTGTGCACCAGCCTTTATTGCATGTTAGAACAGACGACCTACTAATCAAAATTCAATTAGAAACATATGTCGCATGGTGTTGGTAACGCAGCCAATCCTTTGTAGCGTACATTTCTTGACTTGACTCAGAATGTAAATCTCACTTATCTTAAGTTGTACTACATGTGTTATACATAAATCTATATTAGATAGAAGAAGAACATATTATCATGGATAAAGAACCAGACAACCTTGATGATATTTGGGATAAGCATTTAGAATTTGAGTTTGACAAAAAAGATGTCGATGCAACTATGACCACCATGACAGGCGACCCATATGTTCATAGTGTTCCCACATTAATTGGAGGAAGAGGCTATAATGGAGTTTAGGACTTCTATAAGAACCATTTTATCGGAAAAACGCCAAAGGATTTGAAGATTACTAAAGTGTCACGTACTGTTGGAAAAGATCAAGTCGTAGATGAATTTATATTAAGTTTTACACATGATATAGAGTTTGAATATCTGGTGCCTGGTGTACCACCTACAGGAAAATACGTTGAAATACCCCATGTAGCAGTTGTGAAATTTAAAAATAACAAAATTTCTCATGAACATTTATACTGGGATCAAGCATCGGTCTTAGTTCAAACAGGGCTTCTTAAACCAGAAAAAATACCGATAACAGGAATAGAACAAACCAAAAAATTAGTGGAATTATCAAAAGAACTAAAAAGCGATACCTAGGTTTCGATAAAACCATGAGCAAAGCCCATGAAAACAGTGTTACAATGTGTCTAGACAACCATTTAATGGTAAATTATGTGTCATACTCGCAATAATTGATTATTATATAATATAGAAAGGCCTTTCCCCAGAATAAGTTCGACTCAAATATTCGCCGTCGTCCGGACGTTGAACTATTCGTAATAAACACAGCGACACTCAGGACTTTTCAGAACCCCTTCACGTTCTTAGATATTTAAATGTGTTTCATATGAACGGATCTGATATCCGTATACATGAACACAGGCAAAAACTTCCTGGAAATAGTCTTTCTTGTACAAAATATAAGACAGTTATTCAAGATTTAATTAGAAAACATATGCTATTTGGTATAGATAGAAAGGTCCTCTGGTATTTCCACCATGCCGACACACTAGTATCACACCAATCATACTGTGATCATCGAACTTTCATGCCTGTCAAAAACAGCTCTAAAAATGATTGATGTTAAGAAGCAAAACAATAGACTATCTGTTTAGCACATTATCATATGTATATGTATTTTATTTGGTTCATCTATTCTTCCTTTCGGTTAGAATAAAAGTCTTTACTGTTTATTTCTGCAAAAAAGATGATAGAATCTGATGCAATAATTGCTATAAAAAGTCCAAGAAAAAGGGTCCCTCTGTTGAGAATCATATTTCTATCACACGTCTAATGATAACGAGAATTAATTAAGCTCTATTTCTTGTAATGCCTTTCGGTATGTTCCTTTGTAAATTTAACTTTGCAAAATGAGGCCACACTTCTAGCGCTGCACTTGTTGAAGATAACGAGTGACACTTCCAAACATCCCTCATCTAAGTGTACAAATGTAAGGACAAAATATTACATATCCCAATTAGCATAAATTTTCTAACTAATACTTGCAAGGTGATATCTTTTCATCTCCAAAAACTTCTTGAAAATAGCCTTTCTTGTACAAAATATAAGACCAGTTAATCAAGATTTAATTAGAAAACATATGCTATTTGGTATATGTTCATTATTAATAGACCAGAAGCAAATACTAGTATTGGAAGAATTTGCTGGCTACTTAGTTTTGTCTTCAAATACAGCTTAATTTCACATCATTTATAATGATATCACAATTTGATCATGATAGCTCTGCATCAAAGAGGATACCAGTCAAATCTAATAGATATGATTTCGTCAATTGCTAGCTAGAGCGCAGGTATACGAGATATCTCCAAAATTAGGTTTGTTAAGAGGAATTCTCTTAGCGTTGTGCTTTTTCACGATGCATTTAGTACTGAAGCCAAGATGCGAAGGCGCTCCGGCCAATCCGTACTACTGTTTGATTGTAAAACACACGTCCCTAGATGATCCCTCCCATGACTGTCAGATTCGGTTTAATACCAGAAGGTTTATTTCGTCAAACGAACTGTACGTCGTATCGAGTGTATGTGTCAAATGACGACCTCATTACCTCCAGACCATCAATATGGACGAAGTATGGGTATACGATAGATTTATAGCTCTGGTACTATGTATAATATCCGTATGGCGAGTACCACGCATGATGATAAGACCGAGAAAGTAGGACTAACATTACTCCATTCGTTAGTCAAACAAACGAAGTGCGCGGTAACATTCCAAGAAGCACATATATCCGCAGAGCAATCGAGAATTATCTAAAACAAAGGAAGGCGCGGTGAATGATTACGACAGAACACCATTTCATGGATATTCGATGAGCCGACAAGTTAACAGAACCCAATTTAGGAATCTTTAATTATTTCTAGTCAAAACTTAACACGTTCAGAAGAGGAGGGAATACATTTAAATGAGACAGAGCATCGCATTAGTGGCGAAAATCCATGAAAAATAAAACGACATTATCAATGTTAGTTATAGTTGTGGTGCTTTCTGGTGTTTTTTTGATTGTTGCAACTAATAAAGCAGTATTTGCACAACACACTACAACAGCGAATTTACTGACGTATGAGAATTCCACCAATGATATAAAATTGCAGTATCCTTCCGGTTGGGATAAAGATTTAAACGTCACATCGCCTGATGTTGTTACATTCTATCCTCGTGCTATAAACTCCAATGCGAGTCTTACTATAACGGTAGATGACATTTCAGATGAAAAAGGGATACCATTAGCTCAATATGCAAGTGATTCAAATGACGCTATAAAGCATCAAACTAAGGATTTCAAATTGGTTGGATCAACTACAAATAATACACTCGCTGGATTACCGGCATACAAATCGATATATACTTATGCGGCAGACAACAATACCAAGGTCCAAGGTATGGAGATTGGAGCAATAAAAGGGGATAAGGTATATATTTTTACATACGAAGCTGGACCGAATGAATACGACAAGTATCTGCCAACAGTACAGCAACTGATTAAGTCATTTCAAATAGCAAGCTCTCAACCAACCAAACTGCTGTAAACTCCAATGCAAATCTTACTATAACGAGAGATGACGCCCGAATGAAATATAATGAGGATGAAAAAGCCAATGGTCATAATGATGTTTCCTGCTACAGTTGGTTTAAGATTACCTATCCTAGACACAGTCAACTATCGCCGATTAAAATCGGGGGCTTGTAGCTAGATATTAAATCTGCTACAATAGGCTGTTTGACCACGGCCCTAGCAGCAATGTTTATTGCTGCCACAGTTCAAGTGATACGAGAAATAGAGATAATAAAGAAGCAAAGATAAAATTACTTCAGTAGGTCGTCAGTATGAAAATCGAAAGTTCTATGAGGTCCCTCTTCATCGTCTAGACTGTTGTCTACACTGGATGCTAACATCCCAGTCCAAGCCAACGCCCTGGTAAAATCGTCAAGTATAACACGCCGCAGATTTTCTTTATTGAAGTCAACCAACAGTATGCAGAGACTTTATTCCTCACTATTCTCTCGGTATGATGATTTAATATAAAACTATAATCTTGTTGCACACCTTCTCTTTCAAGATGTAAATCACCAACTTTCAAAATATTGCATAATAAGTCGAAAAACATAAAACCTACGCGCTTTGTAGATTTATTACGTCTTACGTCTAGTAAATCTCTAATATCGTCTCCACACAGGTCTTCGAGTTCTGGATGCTTTGCTATGGCCTCAAAGACGAATGCCAAGTTAGCCATGGCTTAAAATATGTTTATCAAGATAATAGACCTTCATCCTGTCTATTTTACCTCTGTTTCTCTTCTCTTTATTATCTTCCCATAATTCTTTACATGCCTGTGTCGTCTTTTTTTATGTAATTCCTTTTTAAGATGAGTAACCGGGTCCTCATGAGGAGTGTAATATTTTATTCCATTTTGCTTTAAGATAGCTATTATATGTAATTTCGAACGTTTAGCTTACATAACAACAACAAAGAAAAGGAGGGGGGCCAAAACCTCGAGGTTCCATCCTCTCAGACGAGTCAGAAAAACAAGGATGTAAAGTCGCCTTCCGTGTAGTGTCGAATATCTTATTCGCTGCCACACTTGTGGGGTTGGCTGATTACGGGAAACGGTAACTTCTGAATAGATTTTATTCACTTACTCATAGGTATCATTCATATTTAATATCTTGCGTTGAATTCTCCTCCGAATATCTTCTTCCTGCATCATATCTCTACAACAAATACAATAATAGGATGTTTGACGCCCCTCTGGGGTAGAACAATTAGTTTGGGGGTTATTTAACACCAATTTCTATTGGGGGTCTTTATGGATCCGAGAACCTTGTGATCTCCTTTGCGACAAAATAAGGGAAAAGTTATACATCGTGTAAGTATGGCTGTAAAGAATGCGGGCGTCTATCTATAAATTGCCAATAGTTTAGACTGAGGTGAAATAAAAATAATAGATCGTACAATCATTTTTTCAAATTATAAACTTTTTAATCCAAGGTGAGTATAAGAGACTCTAGAACCCCTTGAGATTTTCGCTTTATTCTTGGAAGTCCTTTCAGAGACCATATATCTTTAGGGGTTCTAAAAATATAAAATTTGCGATTATCAGCTAAATAGATGAGGCTGGGGCATAATTCCATGTTTTCATTTTGCTAACTTCCATTGATCGTTTGGTATAAAGCTATCCTAAAGGTGTCTAATGTTTTGGTGAAAAACGATCAGGTCCACCCAAAGAAGGCT
>JBAVTY010000416.1:0-2351 GCA_049696495.1 Candidatus Nitrosopolaris sp. | reverse complement strand
TAGCCTTCTTTGGGTGGACCTGATCGTTTTTCACCAAAACATTAGACACCTTTAGGATAGCTTTATACCAAACGATCAATGGAAGTTAGCAAAATGAAAACATGGAATTATGCCCCAGCCTCAACTAACTAAATTAATTACCACGTACAGAGCTGTAAAAGATAATGTAAAAGAAGTTATACGACTTCTTCAAACATATGAAACAGAATACAAGAAATATCCACCTTATAGCAAGGAACAACGAGAATACTATTTTCAATTAAGGGAGACTTAGATGGGTGATAGATTAGATTAATTATGAGTGGGTAAGTGATCGCTTTGATTTTAGCGACCCTCAAGTTAGACTAGAATATGTACCAGAACTAGGTTGTTCAGTCGGCGGCTGTATTTCGATGCTTAAGCGTAGTTGGAAATCGTATAATGCTGCAAGGCGTGAAGATTACGCCGACCGATGTTTAGAATTGGAACATAGGATTCTATACAAGCCGCTCTAGGTCTTGACGAGTGTTCTTTCGGATGTCAATGACTTCACGAAGTCTTTGAACATTGATAGGATGTTTGGCCGATCGAGTTTCTAATCTATTTTAATTCTTTACTCCTACCATCTGGGAATAAACGGAGTCGAATATGTTATTGGTTGCGACTGGAGCTGTAACTGTTTTAATCTCTCTCTCTGTTTCTTGTTTTTGTTGTTCTTGTTCTAGCGCTCGCACAACCGAATTTAATTGTGAAAATAGACACACTCTCGCGAGACAACTCACAGTTGGTTTAGCGATTGCGCCTTTTGAGTTCAAGAAGCGAGCGAATTGTTCTAGACGTTGGTACTCAGTCAGGCTTACGCGAAATTGTACGAATGTTTTTTGGCGTTTTAGGCTCCGGTTTAGATGTCTCTAGTTTTTCTCGCTTAGTTTCTAACATACCTTCTAGTACATTGTTCTTTCTTTAAAAATAGGCGTTAGCTAGCTGATAAAAGGGCTATTTAACTTATAAGGAATTCCTTATAACTAGTCACTTTCTTTGGTTCCGGAAGTAAATGACAACTCTAAAAGGAAAGGAGATTATTTCACAAGCAGAATTAGATCAGGCATCACAATTTCACAAGCATGATGCCTATGACAAGTAAGGATACTGTGTTTAACAGTGCCCTGGCTTAGAGGAAAACCCATATGAGGACATCTGTTATCCACTGTATAAATTTTGGAATTATGATAGAAAAGAGCAACGGTATGCTTTCGGATCTGTATAGATAAGCATGCCGTATATTAGATAGATTTGTAGCGAATTCATAATGGATGTTGTGATCTTTTTAGATAGTAGCCATGGCATTAATTACTATGATGGATAATGCAATACAAGGATAAAGTGTTTTGTTATCTGTTCGCCACGCTACCTTTTAAATGGCTTTGCTATCGTGTAAGTATTGAATGGATTCAAAACGCACTTCTGTTAGGAAGTGTATATCATGCGTGCTAGCAACCACATCGACTAGTACAATAATGACATTTAACCACCCCCCCATTTGCAAGCAGCACCAGTGAGACGACATGGTAAATCGAGCAATTTATAAAAAACCGAACTAAAGAGAAGGATATTATTGAACGCCACACAAGATCTTAAGCGGGATCACCTTATTCTGAAGAGAGTCCGGAATATAGCACAAAGGTGTTCTGAAAAACTCTATTCTAACGAAAATATTCCATTTGAGGATCTTAAAATTATTTCCGTAGTAATTGAAGAATTTGTTGACAAATTTCATCACGGAAAAGAGGAACAAGCATATTTTCCTGAGACAAAGAACAAAAATAACTTCTCTGAAGATATCCGAAGGTTTCTTATTGAACATGAGCTTGGAAGAAGAATTGCAACAATGTTCTTGCGCAATTTAAAGACATGGAAAGAAAGTGGCGAAAAAGATTCGATAGAACCACTCGCGAGGTTTCTAAAATCATATTCTGTATTTATAACCGACCATACAGGAAAAGAAGACAAATTCTTTGATATAATCGAGGAGAAGAGCAGTTTATCAGAGCAGGAAAATGAAGCGTTGATTAGGCATTTTGAAAGTTGTAGAAATCAAGTAGGAGGTCCAGCAAGAATAGAACAAATGATGAAATTAATTGAATACTTGGAAGATAGGGAATGGATGAGATAATTGTCGACAGGTTTCCTACTAATGTCAGAAAAAATCGTGTCAGACCCAATTCCATAGCTTGAAAGACATAGTTAGTTGTGCTGCTTCCATACATGGTTGACATTTTAGGTTCCTGACATGGTTGACACTCCAGTCTTGGAGTGTAATAACAAGTGGATATAATAGAAAATAGGTACAGAATGATAATCGAGCCTGAACG
>JBAVTY010000415.1:0-2005 GCA_049696495.1 Candidatus Nitrosopolaris sp. | reverse complement strand
GATCAGATTTTTTGGGATATCGTGTTTGTCATCTGTTCCCATAAAATCAATCAATCATATAGAGTAGATACAGCTTTCGGATGCACGACTGACACTTGACTGAATAGCTGAACACAAGAGCTAAATACCTTGTTGCTGAATCCCTCTATGCAGGAATCAAATATGGTTCAGAATCTCCTATACTTTTCTCTTGGACAGGACAACAATATTAATTGTCTGTTCTTCAGACTAAGACTAAACTTAATAACTCGTTATCTGTAAGAATTGAAATCTTGAACTCAAAGCCTGGTGTTAAGAGATCATTTCTAGCGTTTGTATTTTCGCTATTTTTAGTTTTATGTGTATGCTTACAAAATTACGATCATGTGGTGCTAGCATACATGCCTACTCCAAGTAAATCTATGCCTAGACAGACTGTTCCTATAAGTAACTTTGTAGTAGGTAATGATCCTGAACACTTTACTTATGTAAATCCCGTGTATGGAATAAAAATGCAATATCCTACTAATTGGTATAAACATAATGGACGATTCATATACGAACTGGCAAACGGCACTACTCATGAGCTTGTATCGTTTAGTCCAATCATTGCCAACCAAACCGCTGCCTTAAACTCGCTTAGACTACATTTTCACCTAACGCCCGCCTCTGAGAGCCTGCTAAAGAAGACCTATCCTTCTGGGATTCCTGATTTTAATGCAAGTCTAAGTTTATCCGTATATTACCCAAAAGACAAAGGGAAGACTGTTTCCCAGTACGCAAGCGACGAATATGGCTTCGGAACATTGCTTGGATTGACTAAGACGACGCTTGGTGCGTTACCTGCATACAACTCAACGTATGCATCATTTACAACGACATTTTCCAGCCTTTACCCTGAGAGAAGTATGCACATTGGTGCAAACGAAGGGGACAAGTTCTTTATTTTAATTTACAAGGCCAGCCCGAATGAATACGACAAATATATGCCAATAGTACAGCAGATAATCGGTACATTTCAAATAAGCAATTCAACCAAATCAATAGACACCACACGACATGCAAGCAGATAATTGTAATCGCTCATATTCTTAGAATGTTTCAGCCAAGTTCTCATCGGTTCTGAAGCACATGAATTATCTAAAAATCGATAATACTGCAATTGCCTTAACTTTAATGAGAAGCAGGAACAACACGCTGCCAGAGACAGAATAATACTACACGACAGTCAGACAGAACGAAAGGTGGAATTTATCATAATGTTGTTTGCAGTATAATGCAAAGGTCAAGCAATTGAAGCAAATCAGAATTCTAGGTTCGGGCATACAACTTGATATCCCTATTATTTTTCAATATAATGATTAGTCACCCCAGAATGCCTTTCTGTTAAGTTACATGCTGCTCGTATATACAGGAAATATCAATAGTTATTATGCCAGACGGATCAATATGACTTGAAAAGATGATTCAGGTAAGTGGATATGCAGCTCAACAGGCCAAAGCACCTCTCTCTCCATTTTCTTTTGCAAGAAGAGAGCCTCGTGATTATGATATCGTGATTGATATCCAATATTGCGGAATCTGTCATACTGACATACATCAAGTACGAAATGAGTGGGGAGCATCAACATTCGCGATGGTTCCAGGGCACGAGATCGCCGGTATCGTCACGGGAGTTGGTACTAAAGCAACTCGCTATAAGATGGGCGATAGGGTGGCCGTCGGATGCTTTGTTGACTCTTGTCGTAAATGCAGCCCATGTCGTCAAGGACTCGAGCAGTATTGTGTCGAGGGACCAACCATGACTTATAATAGTGTAGAAAGAGATGGACAAACTCGAACCCAAGGAGGGTATTCTGACAAAATTATAGTCGATGAAAATTATGTTCTTCGGCTTCCTGACAACATCAGTCTAGATAGCTCAGCACCACTTCTCTGCGCAGGAATCACAATGTATTCCCCTCTTATGCATTGGAGCGCTGGTCCTGGGAAAAAAGTCGGCATAATCGGTCTAGGCGGTCTGGGT
>JBAVTY010000414.1:0-10936 GCA_049696495.1 Candidatus Nitrosopolaris sp. | reverse complement strand
ATGACACCAGCAGAGAAGTTCATGAAATGTTTAAAACAACCGCTATTGATACACTAAAACAAGACAAAAAGTGTCAGGCATGTTGGTACATGATTTTGTCAACCATGTCTGGAAGTACAACAACTAGTTCTTCTTGCTGGGTCATAGATTAAGTTCAGCTAGATCTATTATTTTGCCCGTGATGTCATCAACTTTGTCGCCTGGAAATTTATTCTCTATCAGGATATCATAAATTATATTGCTCATGTTCCAGCCAACAATCTCTGTTTCTTGGTGGTATTTTTAGATTCCTCATCGTTATTTAATATAGGTTGTATCTCACTGTAGACTGCAAATTCAAACTTTGTGGAAAAACCGAGATCTTTTCGCTTTCTATCTTCATTTAAAGCCTCTTCGTAAATCCCTTTATAATTATTGAAATAATCCGCCTCTCCCTTTCGGCGTTTCTCTTCTTCTTAAATTATCTTTTCTAGTCTCTCCCTTAATATTTCATAGTGTGCCGGGTTATTTGGAGCACATTCTCTAATTATCTGTCTAGCCTTGTTTTTGATAAGAGCAGTCCTAGCTCTCTCACTTTTGAATTTAGTAGTAATATAACTTAGGAAATTTTCGTAGGTAACATCTCGTTCCTCTATGAGTGGGGATATATTCAAGGATCAAAGGAAGTGCCGTATTTCCAGGGCCCGAAAATGGTTTCTTTGGTGTAAGGTAAGCGTGGGTTACTGACTATGTTTGTCTCTATCCATCTTGGCGGATTTGTTCTGACGTTGGTTACATTCTGAAAAATTGTTCTGCCGTATTATATACTTTCTTATTAGTTTGAATAGAAACC
The DNA here is from genome assembly GCA_049696495.1 of Candidatus Nitrosopolaris sp. Lineage (GTDB taxonomy): Archaea > Thermoproteota > Nitrososphaeria > Nitrososphaerales > Nitrososphaeraceae > Nitrosopolaris. The sequence continues at coordinate 10,104 of JBAVTY010000414.1, read as the reverse complement.
AATGGAATAGCGCTACTACTTCTAGTCTGTTTAGATTGGAATTCAATCTGGGAAAAAACTAATGATGATCCCTGAACAATAACCGAAAAAAAATTAATTAAAAATATCATAAGAAAAGGAATTAGACTTCTGTGCATTTTGTAATTCTTAAATACACCGTACTTATTGACATTTTCCTTGATCTGAACGTTTAGCGTCGAACGTATGGTGGGAATCTACTTAACAACTATCTTTATCCTTTGAGAAACCAAGAAATTGCGGACATCCTATTAGGAATTAATTGCTAATTTTCCTTCAGGCTGCGACGGCAACATGACTACGATATGACGTATTATAATCCTCCTACATGACGTTCGTTTGTTTTTCTTCAAATCTAGCTATCGTGTTAGGAGACGAAGGAGGAGAAAAACAGTAGCAATATGAGGTAGTTTTTTTCTTAACAGGGCGTCTATGGTTATGCTGGTTAAGAAAATTTACCCCCATGTATCGTTCTGTCAACGTCTTCAGGAATTTGTGAACTAATTAATACGCTAGGAGACATCTAACTATTCCTATCTTGCTTGCGGAGTACATCATGCATCAGAACTGTGTTCGCCATTTCATCCGATGGTTATCAAACTGGCATCACATTTTTGCTGGATTATATATTCATTAATTGCTAGACGAAATTTGATCATAATTAAAAAAAGTCCAATTACTAGCTGACACTTTTCTGCTTGGTATTATCCATTCTATTGAACAACGATCGGTATTAACTACGTCCGCGTTTGGAAATATGATTTTCTTCGATAGAACGTCGTTATGGTCATTTTCTACGAACATGGACCTGAAGAATAAATAAAGAGTCTACAGTTGACACTCTTGTTCGCATGGGTTGAACTGGGAGTAATTACTGCAGGATTGGTATTAGCTACTCCAGTTGCATTCACACTGTTATGTGACGTGAGATTGGAATTATTACCACAAGAGAACTTCGCAGTAATCTTATTTTGTCCCAGTTTAATAAGAGTAGGAGTTAGGCTATAAGTCCATGTTGAGTAGTTATTTGCTACACCAATTCCCGTTGGGACAGCTCTTAGATATGGTTTGATACCGTTTACAATAACTGAAACTTCGCAATCAGCAGACGTTGAAGTAGCAACGGATGTCCCTGTTACCGTGAAGCTGCTGCGTACTGGAATCTGTTGGCCTTTAGTAGGTGAAGTAATTTTTACCATATGTAGATTGCTTTTAACTTGCGTTGATGATGGTATCGTATTTGTGGGATTGCCAATATTGCCCGTTTTTGGTAATAATTGTGCGTATGTTGTTGTCTCCACTGCAGTTGTCATTATACCCGAAAGAAGAAGTATGATTGTACCAAAAGAAAATAGTGGCAGCAAGAAGAAGATTGACACCAATGTAATCATAACAGCCTAATGTTATTCTTATCTTAAAAACTCTGCGTTTTTGCAGACGGATGAAAAGGAAATATCCTTTAGATACGCCATTGAGAAAACGAAGCAACTATGGTTATTCCATTGTATTTTGATCCTTTCATAAGTTGTTAATAACATGTGCATACTATTTTTTAGTTCAACATATATATGGTATATAGTTGGCCTTGCTATGGTACAGCTGAAGGAATTTATTGGAGGCAACGTCGTAGGCTCTGGATCAAATTACATCGTTGTACAAAAGGACGGCAAACGATTTTTAATCGAATTAAAAGATTTCTCGATAATAGAATTAAAGAAATTCACTACTCCATATGGATCTGATTTTTGACCATGAAGACCAACGCAATCATTTGTAGCAAGCCAGGCCTTGTCTGGTCCTAATGGTGATTTAGTAGTGCGAACTAAACGGGTTTGTCATAAAGACCTTTCCTAAAGCTGAATTGGGAGACGCCATATTATTTGGGGAAAGTGTGAGGTTTCATGATACGTCCGATCTTATTGAAACATCATCATCTGAATAAAATACATAACACAGAATACGATACTCTCTTATTGTAAACTGAAACTCCATCCCGACAATTCTTTCCCTCTACTGGGCCTACTTTTCGCGGTTTTCCGTTGTATCAGTCAATATTATTTGACTTGCCAAGCATATGTTTATATCAGGCTTCAATCTCATCGTCTACAACCATATTTATTCCTGCAGATAATTGATTCTTTATGTTGCGATAAACTAATAAGTACTATTAAATTGAATTCTACTAATAGAAGGAGTTCATGAAGTGTCACGACAGATTTACTCAAAGTAGAGCTTCATTGTCATAATGTTTACTCAAATTCCAGCTGCCAGTCAGATCGTATTCCATTTGATTGCGGTGTTAGTATGGAACAATTGCTAGAAAGTGCACTAAAAGAAAATATTGACGTGCTTTTTGTCACTAACCATAATACGCTTAAGGGCTATCAAGAGATACGTGATTATCAACAAAATCATAGAAAGTATTACGACATTAGGATTTATCCTGCAGAGGAAATTACAATAGACAATGGAGGGCATGTACTCGCATATGGCATAAACAAAACTATTAAACCAGGAATGACTCTCGGAGAAACGTTAGACGAAATAAGACGACAAAACGCAGTGTCATGTGCAGCTCATCCTTTTGCGGTTTCAAATGGTATACGAGGAAAGGCGAGCCTATGCGATCTGATGGAGTCTTTTAATAGCAACAACGTGGACATCTTTTCCAACATACTTGCAAGCAAATTTGCAGAATATCACAAAATGTCCACAATTGCAGGAAGCGACTCTCATGTCTGTTCTACAGTGGGTAGATGTATAAACGCGATGGAATCAGAGAACAACATCGATTCTGTTATTGACAACCTGCTTAACGGAAGATCCAAAATCCATAGCGCAAATTATGCAACTAAAAAGGAGCTTTATGAACATGCTTATTACGTACTCTCCAGCTCTAGTGAAGCCTTAATGAATTATGTGTCGAAATATCATCCGGCGGCTTATCATGTGTTTAGATGGTCCCTGGCTTCTTTTACTTCAAATCCTAATAGCAGATTTTGGTATACATTAGGATTGTTCGCTCTTTATTTGACAAAGAGAGTTTCTAAGAAGGTAAACATGGGTGGATATACTCCTGAGATTTTCCAGCACAGATCGTGGAAAAGACTGATTTCTTTAGCACTAGTACCTTAAACTATTTTAAGCGAGACCAAAAGGCGCCATCTGATCCAAGATCCTTCCTATCTCAAATGATAACAAGATAGATCGAATACCTATCTCAAATAAGACAACGTTGACTTTTCTTATGATTTTCCATACGATTCCAGAGGATCTCCAAACAAAATTTGAGAAAATGGGACATTTACATGTCATTTTAATGTGATAAAATTGCTTTAAGATGAGTTTTTTAAATGATCTGTTAATAGCAGTATACGATATTCAGTCGTACGGAAAAACTTATCCATCTGCTTCGGCTTTTATATGATATCGATTGCAATTGGCGTCATTGCTTTGTTTAACTGTAATAAGCTGAACTATTTCTGGGTGACTGATTCTCCATAAATTTCCTAACAAGTGCATATAGCCATAGGAATGCTAAACAAACACCATATTATAGGTATTTTACCCATGGCTATATACAAATTTGAATGCCTCCCAAGGTAGATTAAGCTTTCGACTTCACTTTGTAACGATAGTAATAGGATCGCCACTACACATTAAGCGGTTTAGAGTTTTTCAAAAGAGGCGAATGGTTGGGAGTATCCGCAAGGATATCAGTAACGATGATATAGAATTAAGTTAGTGAAAACCCATATATACTTTTTTGTTGTAAGCATTTTAATGTACAAACAAATATCCTTCGTGATAACGGCGGCAATAATGTTGACGGCATTCGTAACAATTGCGCTGTACACTGGTAGTGAAGCACATGCACAGAACGCTACTGCTGCCGGCAACGCTACTGCTGCTGGCGGTAATATGACAAAGAACGCGACTGCTGCTGCCGCTGGCGCTAATGCGACAAAAAACGCGACGAAGTAGCAGAGAAACGATCCCTCTATTTTTTGTTAAGCTATGTGTGTTTGCGCGTCCGTATGTTGTTTTCCCTAATTTAAAAGATCGAACTGTGCAGTATCGCTCGTCCTGTATTGTGTCATCCGTCATGAATATACTATAAAACATACATCCCCTACAACAAGTCCTGAGAAGTCAGTTTATTTTAAGCATTGTCTAATACCTACCAAACCAAATTGCGATCGCGAAAGAAGCGAAAGAAGCATAATTATCAAATAATTAAGTGTATCAGAACATTTTGATTGAAGTTCTGGAAAACTACAGCTTGTCTTTTGATAGAGATCTTGCAATCTGGGGACCGACCAGACTCTACAATTTCTTCCAACACGTGTCTCCCTTTCGAGAAAGTGTCTGTATCTACGGGTCGTGACACTTTTTCTAAGCCCTCTAGTTGATAAATCGTATCCTTTATCTCTGCGTATATCTTTCTGAAGTATGCAATGTCTAGAGCGTCGACTCATGTATACTTACTGACACTAATGCCTTCTGCAATAAGGTGGCTATGACCTTCCAAGGTCATATAGAATGGATAGTTTTCGCACAGTTTTAATTCCTCAGGAAACAGTAAGCAAGTGAAAATATAGTGGTAACAGTAGGTAACAAAGTAGTAACAGATGAAAACAGGAAAAACCTATTATGAACTTTATTTATTATATTAGATGAAGTAAATTCTTGGCTTTCCTACTAGATATGACCAGAGAAGAAAAGGAAGAATATGTAATCCGACTTTATAAGGAGAATAAATATAAATAATATTGTTCTATTTTCCTATTAAGGGTAATATATGAGGTCAGTGAAATGGTAAGTGAAAAAGAATTCGAATTTCTGGAATCTGTATATGTGGAATAGAGATGATAGTTGAAGGGTGATTATAATTATCATTATTATTGTTTTTATTGGTATTGCTATTACCTGAATTTGGTTGAAAAGAGTTGTTGTTGTCGTTGTTGCTATTCGAGCTGCTTACTGGTATAGAAGTGACATTAAAGTACTTTGAAGCTGTATTGTTTTCGTAACCAGAAGCCGTTACTTGCATGTCCACTTTATACCTACCAATTGAATCATTCTGACCTACTATCCATGAGTATGATGTTTCACCGCTAGTATCCGTAATTCCATCCAATTTCTTCTTGGATGATCCGGATGGATCCAGTATGTTTTCTGTTACTTTTGCTCCGGCAATAGCGTTAGTGGTATTTGTATCAGCGACCTTAAGTATTATGGTCTGCTTGCGACCGGGATGGATAGTATTCTTGCCCACATGAATGGAAACTGATAATGTTCTAATGGGACTCAGCTCTAGCCCAACTGCCTACTACCGCTATTACGAATAATAATACTCCAACAAAATGATAGCAGTAACCAAACTAACGGTACTCTAGAATAAGAAATTCATTTTCTATAATGTGAGAATATGTAGGAACCATCTGAGCTGCCATTATGAACGCAGAAGCACTTTGATTCAATCATACATGACATACGACCTATCTCAGTTTTATGATGGCAGCTATAGTCTTTGCGGTTGTTGTTTCCAGCGCATCGTCTATCGCTTTTGATACGTGTTCGGGAGCAGTTAGACTCGAGAAGTCAACTAGCTTTGTATCATCTAATATATGTACCTGTGGCGAAAGATCATTTTTCTTTTCGCTCGATTTGGATAATATTGATTTGACCTTTTCAGCTACTTCTTCCTTTTTGCCACTAAAGATAGCTGCGTTATCTATAGAAAGCCTTACTCGGCCATATTTGTCTAATACTAGCAGCGACTGTTTTTTTGATTTTAAAAAAATCTTTTTCCTTTCTATTTCGCAAGCAAATACATGATAATTATTAATATCGAAAATTCGCTTTGCCATGGATTTTTCTCGATCATTGATTCCAAATAACTCACACGCAATTATAACAGCTTCTTCTCGACTAATCTCTTTTGCATTTGTAGTGCCAATATCAAGACTTACGTTACCTACAGCTGTGGAACGCAGAGTGTACCTTTCGCTAATGTATTCTGATTGGAGGGTAATGGATTCAGGAAGTGCACCTTTGGCAAGTGCGGCCTGTCTGACTTCCTCTAGCAACGAAGAAACGTCTTGTGGTTTAGGATCTACAATTGTTTTCTCCAGTTCTTCATGGATCATTGCAGCAGCGACTCCAATAGAAGATATAACTTCTGCATCTTCTGCCTTCTTATAAGAAAATTGTAGTCTTTGAGCAATACGTGGCACAAGTACAGATGCAGCACCCCCACCACCAATCACTACAATATTGTGTTCTACGCCTTTTAACTTGTATTGTTTTAACATAGGTGCAATAATGTCAAGGATTTTATTTGTCGCTATTTCTAAAATTGATTTTGACATACCTTCCATATCCCCATTTAAGTTTTTAGACAGTATAGACAACGCAGTTTTGGCTGATATTTGATTCCCTTTAGCATAATCATCTTCCTTTAGTAAGCCAAGTGCATTTGCAGCGCATGTAGTAGTTATTGCAAAAAGTTTACCATTTTTTCCTTTGACGGCAACATAATCAGATGGGTCCTCATTGCATGGCCTAAAGGTGATAAGCTGACCACCTTCTAATTCTTCAGGATTTGCAAAGCAAGAGTATGGCAAGCCAGCAATGTGTGCAGACCTTGGACCAACATCAGTTATTTTTTTTCTACCTAAAGCTATCCTCACAAGAGAACCACCAGCAGCACCTGCAACTCTTACATCCAATGAACGTATACAAGTAGTATGTTGCATTATAGTTACGTATTGGATCTCTGGTTTACCATTTCTTATTATACAGACATTAGTTGAGGTACCGCCAACTTCAATAAAGACTCCATTTAGAACATGTAGGTGAAGTAAAGCGCCAGCAATACTTGCGGCCGGGCCTGAAAGTACAGTCATTATCGGTTTACTCTGAAAGGTCTTCATATCTGTGACTCCTCCATCACCTTTCATCACCATAAGAGGGGCCATGATTCCCTTTTCCTCTCGAACAGCATATTCAACGAATTTCGCGGTGTTAATTCCTTCTAGAAGAATACTAGCATTGATTGCTGCTGTTAAAGTGCGAATTTCGAGTCCATACATTCCAGTAAGTTCATGTCCTGCTATTACAGGAATATCTGATTTCTGTACTACGAAATTTTCGTTACTTGGATCATCTACTCCATATGCTTCAGTTACAACAAGAACTTTAGCTCCTTCTTGCTTTAGTTGAGAAATTGTAGATCGTACTTCATTATCATTAAGGTACTTTGAAGTATCTAGAAATCTATGACATACCTTCAAGTATTTTTTTGAGGCAAGTTCTGGATTTTTTATTTTTGTTCGTTTTATTACATTTGATCTATCCAGACCCACGCCCATACCTATTATTCCTACTTTAGCAGTATCACCCTCCAGTAAAGCGTTTACTGCCTGAGTAGTACTGTGTGATACTATTTCGATCTCTGAATTTAGTATGGAGTGTTTTTCCATCAAAATGGTTAATGCTTGTACTATGCCCAAAGAAACACCTTGATTGGAAGAATGGGTTGTAGGGACAGTTACTTTATCGATAATCTTGCCTTCAATCATATCGATAGCAACTGCCTTGGTAAAGGTACCACCAACATCTATACCCACTCTTATGCGTCTACTACTACTTTCTTTCACTTAAATGGCCCTCGTTAGGTGTGCCTAGTTTTACTGATCAACATAATTTAAACTCTATTATTATCATCACTAATCACGAAAAGTGATGAAAAATGATGAATGAAATATACATGAAGGACAGTGAAATACAGTTTAGCTAGCATTATACATCCAGAAAGTGTATGTTTAACATATTAGGACTGCGATATGCGCGTCATCTGGATTGAAAGACAGTTATCTACAACAAGGGTCATCTATATAATGAAAGCTGCTTCAACCGTTTTTCTTACCCTGTGTAACTGTAATTGTTAATTGTAGTACTTACGTTAACAGTTGAAAAAATATCAAAGCTATAGCATTTGTTCAGGAATCCCTGGTGAAGGTAAAAATATAGGAGATATGGGGTTAAATTTCTTAACGGACCAGCCTAACCATAGACACCCTGTTAAGAAAAAAAACTACCTCATATTGCTACTGTTTTTCTGCTCCTTCGTGTTGACTAGCCTCCTAACACGATGTTAAACATCATGGCAAACACATATTGAAAAATTGTGGAACGCTTTCGATAGGCCAAGATTAAAACGAATAAAATGTATTCTCTTTACAGAATTAGTTTGTAAATATGAGTTGTGTACCAAGATATCACTACGTATAAATGGATAGTAGATTGTTATAGTATAATGAATACAAGGATAACTACACTATCCGTTATCACTGGTGTCATAGCGGCGATATTACTATTTGCTGCAGGTCCTTTAGTAGCAACGCACCAAGTATTGGCGTGTGGTGGCTGGGACGGCGGGTGCTTCACATACGGTGGCTGGGGCACGTACACCTACGGTGGCTTCGGATTCAGCAGCAGCGGCGGCTTCGGCGGTTGGTAGATTCGACAGCAAATAACGTAGTCGTCAACCCATTTATTTTTATTTATATGGCCTATAAAACTAGGATCAGAAATATTGTAGCTGCAGCTAGCTATACGCGGCATACAAGGTGGTTAATCATAGTACTTATGTTCGTACTAATAAAATATCATTTATAGAGATCTATGACCTGCACGGTTCATTTGTGATTGTAATGGCATTGTAATAGCAATTTGGAAGATGGTGCTAAAATGACATTTGCTATGACACTTGACTTAGCAACGCATAGCCCAACATATTTGTATGGTTTTGGACTAGGTAAGAAAGAACGCAGGATTGCGCGCATACTACGATGTCATGAACGATTGTTCGAATCGCCCGTACCTTTTCACTAACTTAACAGGCGCAATTAAGAACTTTACTTCACTACAGGAAGTAAACGATTGCGATTCAGGCTATGATGATGGATGGAATAAATATTGTCATAGAGTTTGGCTAGACATCCTAATGCTGCTCCAGCTTGTCCAGGAATCTCCTGTCCAAAAACAGAGACAAAATCATCTCAATACTAGCGACACATTACCTTCATGCATAGAAATAAATTTGATGAATAATCCTCAACCTACCTCCCAATGAGAAAACGATTTGCAGCTGCAACAGCCGTTGTATTTGCGGTAGCAATAATGATAATAATTCCGTTTGATGGGTTTATACTTCCATCTACAGCTGTTCTGGCACAGCAACAGCAAATCAATTCTAATACTTCATCTTCCCAAAGTACTAATTCTTCTCCTAATCCCTTATCCCTTAACACTATTCTGACAGCTGAAATCCTCCTAGGTATAACACTAGGGATATCCTTACCGCTTTTATTTTATGTGTGGAAAAAAGAACGACAAGATATTTTAATGGACCTTAAGAAGAATGAGATATTACAAATTAATTCAAGTATAATGGTCGGTGTCTTGATTCTGCTTACCTTAGGATCTACCCTCACACACATCCACAAGGCTACAATAAGCCTTATCACTGCATCTATCATAGTTCCATTTGCGGTATCCTCAATAATGATAATAATATCACACCCACCAGAAACAGATGAAAAAGGCCACAGTCGAAAAAGCTTTCAAGATAAAAAGCTAAAACTGTTCCCGGCAAGCATAATGGCGATGATAGTAGGGTTTGTATATATTATAGCAGCAGTAATCACGGTAGCTTTAATTGCATGAAAATAATTTTCCGTCAATTCCAAATGATGTCGGCAAGATCTGGGATCAGATAGGTCAGATATTCTGATACTTCTTCTGCTTCTCCTCCTGGTTTCAAAAAGTGTGTAGTATTATCCTCTTACCATGATGTTTAAAACTTCTTTCAGTCGTTAGTTTTGATCTTTCATTGCTTTTTTCTTTGTAAAATATAAGATGGTAGCAATAAGAACAGATTACTAATTTTGTTCCTATATTATAGATCCAACTTTCACTATTTTTTGCAAGTTTACTATATTTGGTTGTTGTTTCTCCGCACGCGTAGCATACATAGTCCTGTGGTGATAATTTAGGGTATTTCTTCGGTTCTGCCTG
>JBAVTY010000413.1:0-17635 GCA_049696495.1 Candidatus Nitrosopolaris sp. | reverse complement strand
AACAACCATAACCATGTGTCATAAGAATAACTACTTTCTTACAGCTTGATATTATCATAGCCAATGAACCATCTTGTAAAAGTAGATAGACATGGTTTAATCAGGAAAACGCAAACAGTCAGTTATGATATCCTCCCAGTACGTTTCTCGAATATACAAATGGGCTTCTTCAGCAAACATAAAGATCGGAGGAATCATATCCTTCTCTAGCAAGTCGACGAGCTTATTAAGAACTAGCTCTACAATCATTCGTCTGACCAAGGGGATTATCTTACCCATGCTCACCACGATTACTGTACCTTTATTTTTATTTGAGAAGATATTCTCGAATCTAATTTCGTCTGCGGGATTTTGCAAAAATAATCTAGATGCCTGCATTACGTGCAATCTTGAAACTAGCGCGTCACGTACTAACTCATTAATATTCCATGTGTTGATTGCATGACCTAATGCTTCGATCTCTAGGTTATTCCTATTTTCAAGCCAATCCCAGATTCGGAAGAATTCTCGCATAGACGCAGCTGGGGTATCGAGTGCATTCTTGAGCACATTTGAGATAGCGGCTTTGCCGCGGTATGCGAGAGAGAAACTTAACCCCTTTCCGCATTGCAGTATTCTGACTTGTTTTGCAAGTGAAGAGGGAGATCCATCATAGTTGGTGGTAATTCCGCCATACTCATCATTTAAATCAAATACAATCACAAACGCACCGTGCTGTACGATTGTTTTTATAAGAATCCTAGAAAGATGTGATTTACCATCAAGATCTTCAGCATATATTTCAAAATCTTCACTCTCACCTCTGGTTCTGTCTACTTTAATAGGAAAGCTTCGAGTCCTTCCAAGAAATTCGTACAATTCGGCAATTCTTAACCGCCTCACTCTTGAATACACCCTTGATGGGATCCACGTCACGTTTGTTGATAGTTCTACGTATTTTAGTGCGGAATAACCTTGCATCTCGGATCATTTTGGATAGCTTTGCGATGTTTAGTGGATCGTGTAAATTTTCTGTACTCGATGCAGATATTACTTCATCCCTGACAATATCTTCAATCAACGACTGGGACAAAAGATACTCCTCCTCATAAATCTGAGTTATCATTTTTCTGTTCAACCTTCCGTCTTCGATCGAGAGATAGTCGCCCTTGCGGATAGTGTCGCTTTTCATTGCCAGTATCACAAGTTCAGTGCTATTTTTTGTTAGTACTTTCATGCCGGAATAGAACCAAGCAGTGTCCTACGGATATCTTCTGACGGCAGTTCAGTCACATCATAGTTGCTCAAAAGATGCCCTCTCAGACACGAGATCTCCGTATTACTAAATGTGGAGACATGGTGCGCAAGCCTTAGTGTTTCTGGATATCCTCCGGCCATTGAATCATTGGTTAGCAATTTACCAATTGAATTGTCTATATTGCCCTTGGGACAAATAATATCTGTACGTAAGATAGGACTATCGTTACTTCCAAATTTTGCAAGGAGGTTACTACCTAGGGTGTTTCTGCTGAGACTCTTGATAATCACGTAAATATCCGTATACGCAGCCTCGTTGATTTTTGTAAGAGGTGCTGAAATCTTATCTAGAAGCTTAAAGGAGGTGCTTTTGCTGATTCCCACCAATACGTTCTTACGAAGAGAACAATTCTCTGCTACCTTTGTGATGCTCTGATTTTTATTCTCAAAGGGCGATAATCTTAACGCTCCGTCAACAACGATTATAGATTCGATAAAATGACTTGACAGTTTAATCTGTATCGCCCTTTCAGCCCGTAACCTCTCTAGGCGTGGTTTTAACTACGATAGGACTGCAGTTTCTCATTCACTTACGGACATGGTTAGGGAAAATATTCTTACTAGAATAGAAACGATGAGAAATTATCAATATATCTATAAAAAGCCTCCTTCTGAATCACATTCATAAAACGTTAGTCTATCCCTTTACCCTTTTGGCGAGCATCGAGTTCAACCAGTGAATACCGGAAGTAGTAATTTTATAAGTGGAGGATTCGCTCCAATCTGTGGCGTTGTCCCTTAGTACGTGTTCTGCCTTAACCAATTCCGAGAGCCTAGAACTGACAGACTTAGGATGTATGGAAGCAGCACACTTAGGGTTCAACGTTGTTACAAATTGAATTTCAGATAACTGGCTTCCATCATTAGACACCTTGCCAAGATCCTTTCCAATTTTGGCTGCTACCAGGTGCAACGCAACAATTTCTTTGTCTGACAATTTTTTCATCCCAAATTCTTCTGGATCTAGGAGTACTCGTGGGCCTTCCTGAGTAATTTTAATCAAATTCGAAAATAAATCAATAAGATCCATGACCTCATAACGTAGCGAAATTTTCCTAGCCAAATCAATTGTCGGTACTTGTTTTGTCATAAAGTTAATGACAGATCTTAGAATCGACTCAGCAGAACCGTTAAATTGTACCTGAATGTCTCCAACAGTTATCGAGACATTCACGTTAGTATTACTGTTAGTGCCAGGAGTATTATTACTAAGTATCATTATCCCACGCCCAAAGGAGATTGTGTTGGCTCATGATCACTTCTTACGTCCGGTATTTGTCTAAATGTAGAAGGATATGTTGATTTGATAATACAAGTCGAAAACTTTTATGGAGGTCGATATTGGATGTCCATCTTAATATCTTGAGGCATTTAACCCAGCTCATATTTGATAAACCGATCGTTTGTATATTTTTTCATATTATATAATAAGATAGTGGTGTCAGTTGAACACTGACCTACTCATAACATGTAGTAATACTTTCTCTTCCCAATTGTTTTTGTATTTCAGAATGTTCCTCCGATGCCTATGTACAAATCAGATCATTTTTTATTAATGATTTTTGTGCCTGCTTATTAAGGACTGGTAAGGATTTTTATTCCGAGTCTAAAACAATTAAGTATCGTAGTTTTCACACGGTACGTTCTCTTTAAATGTTCGACCCAAAGATCATCTGGTCCTACGTTTGAACAGGCAGTATCTTTATTGTGGTAAATATATGAGTCTCATTTGGAGAAAAAGCCTGAGAGAAAATAGTATTGTATAACAACGGATACTAGTGCTAGCACGGAGCTATATATTGCCAATTTGACTATTTTTTTGCCAATCTCTTGTTCAGACAGAGGACCATCTGCCAAGATTAATCTCAATAGCGTAGTAGGTGCATTCCTCTCTTTTGACGCCATTAATTTAAAATCCTTCGTCATGACTGTAGGTCGAGACTTAACTTGCCTATGCTCTACAATTTTCTTGACGCTGTCAAGAAACAAAAATGAATTCATCACCGATGGCAGCAAGGCAATGACTCCTATAATCTCAGAGCTCCCAGCAATTGCGAGGGCACCGTACATAGATCCGATCAACAAGGTGCCCGAATCTCCTGGGAATATTTTGCTTGGAAACCTATGATACTTGTAAAATGCAATCATTCCGCAAAGCAACGGAAGTGCGGCAATAAATACTGCATTGTTGCCGAATACGGCTATAGAGACTAAGAGGGGTATCAACGCGATGATCACTGCTTCGCTAGCCACTCCATTCAAGACATCAATTGAATTAATTGTATTGCCGGCAACCGGAATAATGATTAGTATGAGCGGAATGTATAGAAGCGGAATGGATACGTTGCCAAATATGAGATTTAGATGAGTTCCATGAGCCCCTAAAACAATCAATGGAATGGCAGCAGGAATAAGTGCAACAGGCTTATACCACCCTGGCATGACTTTTTTATCGTCAATCAATCCTACAATAAATGCAATTATTGTAGTTAATAGAATCGCGAGAACCTGTGTGTTCCGAGTAAGTAAGTAAAGAATAATCTCTGCGACGGCTATTCCTATGAGCAAGATTGGACCAGCAGGTCTTGGAATGTTAGGCTTTTCAGGTTTATGATAATCGTGAACTACACTTCCTTTCGCTATGAGTGATTTGATTACTTTAGGTGTCATCAATAGTATTATTAGAAATGGAGCGGCAGAAACCACCATTCCATAGAAGAGGACATAGCTCCAAAAGGACAGATCAAGCATTACTGTTATCAATTCCGTATTTATGCTGGTTTATAAAATTACAATAAGTACGACTATCACAACAGAATATCGATTTCGTACTCAAATATAGCAGTTCTACTATCGCTCCTTCTTTAATTGTGCTTTTAATCTTTTTGCCAAAGTTGGACCGATTTTTGGAATGGAAGATAGTTTTGCTTCTGGTGTTTCAGTAACTCTCATCGCGTCAACAATACCTGCATCATATAACACTCGAGCTCTTGCTCTTCCAATATCCTTTAGCCTGACAAGTGGAATAAGTTCTTCTCTTATACCATATCTTATTCGAATCTGAAGATTATGTAATTCTCTCAACAAATCTCTGCGTCTAAGTAATTTTGCAACATCATATAACGAATGAGCTAGCCAATCAGCTATCTCAATCATTCTATTCATATCGCCAGGTTCAACTGTGAGTCTATCACTTAAGGTCCTATCGCTAGTTTCGTGGATCCACGCATATAATGCCAATAGACTCCTGGAGCATTCAAACTCGCTATTTGGAAATAACAATTCGTTACGATGTTCCTCAATAATTGCAGTTAACTCTACGAAGTCTTTCCTTCGCATTGAAAATTTAGGATAGAAGTCAGTACAACTTGTGATCGCATGCAGAAAGCCAAGGGCATGATTATTAACACCGTTTGTATTTGTTATGCATTCCGCCGCTGACTCGATTGTTCTTTTGAAGTCTACAGCAGTAAGAGGGTCAATATAAAGTAATGATGATCGTCTTCCAAAATTAGTGGGTATGTATCTTTCGTTTTTCGATTTTATAAGATTCTCATTTTCAAGGTAACGTAAAGTAGTGTCGATTTTCAACACTACAACTGCTTTTTTATAATTTTGGGCACACAAGGTAGTTCCGAACAAATCATATATTTCGTCCTGCTTCATCCCAGGGATTGTGGAAATAATACTGAGAAGATGCACTCTCAATGCCTTATCATTTATCAGTTGCGAACGTACTGGCTCAGCTTCACCAAGAATGTAGTGTTCATAGAGATCTGTTGAACTTACTCCAGATTCAGCTACAATTATCGCTTCTCCAAATGTGTCGTACTTCGGTCTGCCTGCACGGCCACAGAGTTGTTTGTATTCCAAAACACTAATCGGCAAATTTGCGCCATAATTAGCATTATACCGTACAACACTTGAGAGTACCACTCTTCTTGCAGGCAAATTTACTCCTGATGCCAATGTAGGGGTAGCGACTATAAGTTTAATAACACCGGTCTTAAATGCTTGCTCTACAATTTCTCTACTGTATGCCCCTAAACCTGCATGATGGAAAGCTACGCCTTTAGATACAAGATTTGAGAGATTATTCGTGAGCTCCAGATCTTCACCTTTTGTTCTTATTTGCAGCGATACTGTGTTAGCCTTCTCTTTATCGGTCCTATCAAGTCGTTTAAGAACTCCTTCGACAGCTTTAGCGGCAAGCGAACATGCACGTTTGCGAGTCCCGGCGAAGATTAATGCCTGTCCGCCCTTATCAATGGAGTCGATGGCAACATCTATAGCAGCATCGGAATAGCTGTGAATTTTAACACGGTTACCATCATTCATGAGTATAATCCCATCTTCATAGACGCCCTCAAACAATTTCGTTGGTCTCCAGTTAGTTTCTATTAGATCACAATCCAACCACTTTGCGATATCTGCAGAATTGGAAACCGTCGCACTTAATGCCAGAATCTGTGCATTTGAATGCATTTTCCTGATAATTGTTAATATCATTTCAAGAGTTGGCCCGCGTTCCCGTTCGCCAATCAAATGAACTTCATCGACTACGAAGAGTCCGACATCGGAAATCCAGCTAGTTCCATGTCGGATTAGAGAATCCATTTTTTCGTTTGTTAAGACTAGAACATCTGCTTCTTCTAATTCCCTTGCAGTTGAGTTATAATCACTGGAGGCAACTTTGATACGGATTTTTCTATTCAAGATATTCAAACGCTCGAGCACCCGAATATCATTATACTTTTCCATAGCTAAGGCACGTAGAGGGGTAAGATAGAAAACCTTTAATCCTTTTTCAAATGCTTTTATTGCTGCCATTATTGCTATTAGGGTCTTGCCACTTGCAGTGGGAGTTGTGACAAGCAAGTTTTTGCCTTCTAGAAGACCATGTGAGATAGCTTGTTTCTGGGGGGGATAGAGTGAAGTATATCCAAGTACGTCTAACAGGTTTTTTATCTTTGGATCTTCCATCGTCATCTATGGTTTTAATGCCGCTATATGATTAATGCCACGGACTTATTTGTATGCTTGTGTGGTTCAAGGTGGAATATCGCCTACTATTAGTAAATTAGACTTAAAACTGGTAAAATAGTTATTACAGCTAAAAGTTCAATTTTATGAAATGGAGCTCACAAGGGAGGAAGAAAAATTGCTGAGAGGTGAAGGTGGCGAATCGCTGGCAGTTGCATATAGAATCTTGCTAGCAATAGGCGAAGCTACCGAAGCAGAAAAGCTGATCCCTGTAAAATGGGCGCACTTATCGGGAGTTAATTACAATACTATTGGTGACAGTGGCGTGGACTTTTTAGAAAAATTAAGTAAAAATGCCACGGTCGCGATAAGAACAACGATAAATCCAATGGGGTTTGACGAAAATAAGACTGCAGATCTCTCTGAGGGATTTATCCAAAAACAGATGAGTATAATAAGGTCGTACCGAATGTTGGGAACGACAACTTCATTCACATGTGTTCCGTATGAGATTTTTGATATTCCTGAAAAAGGTAGCCCAGTGAGCTTCGCCGAAAGTAATGCGGCAGTATTTTCGAATTCAATTTTAGGACTGTTAACTAATAGGGAAAGCGCTCTGAGTGCACTCGCAAGTTCAATTACCGGGAAATCTCCGTATTCCAACCTTCTCATGGACAAGTTCAGACATGCAAAAGTGACCATTAAACCGGATTATAATCTCTCTACAGAATTAGATTACGGTCTACTCGGGTACTTCGCGGGAAATACAGTGAGGGATAATTGTATTGCGGTTAACACAGGCAAAGAAAAACTTGACACAATAAAAGCGAAAGCCCTTTCAGCTGCGATTGGAACATCCGGCTCTTGTGGAATGTTTACGAAAGGAGAGGACAAGCAACAAGAAGTTATCTCATGTGGCAAGGAAGAAGTTATTGCGATCAAAGATGAGCTAAACACGGCGCAAGATGGCGATTTAATTGCTCTAGGGAGTCCTCAGCTTGGATTAAATGAGCTACATCTACTAGCAGGTTTGATTGAAGGAAAAAGGCTGACGAAACGTTGTATAATTTTCTGCGCTAGAGCAGTTTATAATCAGTCAGCCCACATCGGGCTGATCGATCGAATTGAGCATGCCGGTGGAGAATTTATGTGTGATTCGTGCACCTGTCTCACACCTTTGATTACAAGGACTGACTTTGATTCGGTGATTACAAACAGTATTAAGGCTGCATATTATCTCAATAATTCAAACAGAATAGGGGTATCTCTAAAAGACTTGAAGACGATTGTGAAGGAGTATACTAACTAAAATTGAATACGTTCGTCAAGTGCAGAACAATTGTAGGTGGGTATGGAATCGGAAACGCACTTCTTACAGTAGAGCCAATTAATTTCCTTTCAATGATAGACACAGAGAAAGGTATTATAGACGACTGGCATCATGAATTGTTTGGCAGCTGCATTAAAGGTTCAGTACTAGTTTTTCCCGGGGCTATCGGAAGTAGTGTGGGGGCATATGCTATTTACTCGATGAAAATGAATGGCGTAGCGCCAGCTGCGATAATATGCAGTAACAAGGCAGATATAACCACAGCATCAGGTTGTGCGATCTCAAATATACCTCTCGTAGATACGCCTGATGTCATGTCGTTTTTAGCTATTAGATTTGGAATGGAGGTGAAAGTGGATGCAGATAGTAAAATAGTGTGTCTAACAAACCGAACGGTTTAATTTCTCGTATTTGAAATCCTTATGCTGGTGCATGGCAAATGACGGGCGAACTGACCACTTTAAATGGTGGAATGACGATGTAAGTCCATGCACCAGGTCGAACATCTTTGTATTAAGATAATGATAGTAGTATTGAATCAAACCTTCCGAATGACTTTAAGGAATGTGTTACCTTAAGGCCGACACTCACCCTAAAGGAGATAGATCTATACCTGACTTAATCATCGGAGACACATTCTATGGTTATGGTCGAACGCAAGAAGATATATGCTGAGATGTGATGTATTCTTTGTACTTATATTTTCGAGGACTTGATTTACAGGAATGCAGCTACAGCTTTAAAACCATTTGCAGAAAGAAGTCATGTAGCAGCATTGCTGAGTTTATCATTGATGAAATCTCAAGCTTTGGGTCACAGTAGAAACCCTGCGTGGAGTAGTTTTGGGAGGATCTGCAGCACATAGCTCGTAGCTTCAAGTAGAAACTTCAAGCCGATAATAGATACATTGTAGACATATGGTGTATTCTGGTGAGCTGCTTGGCACCATTAAGCATGTAGTTCTCTAGGTCTTCGTCGCATGAGAAGAGCCTTATTGAAAGAGCGTATAAAGGACAAAACTGAGGCTTTAAAAGTGATCCATACATAAAAGAAGAACGTGTCTATAAATGGACATGATTATTTGCTTCCATGTACAATGCAGTACGAGCGCACATCATATTTAGATTGTTGACTCATTTGATCTGAGGCGACATACATTAACTTAACACGATCGTTAACAAAATAATGTTTGCACAATGCTTTTATTAGGATCTTCATGACTACAATACGTTTGGCAAACTTCTGTCCAGAGTGTGGCGGCGATTTGAAATTTGATCCCAATAGCAAAAATTTTATTTGCAAGAGTTGTGGTATATTTGCTTCCCGGGAAAAGATCGATGAACTACGCGATAAGGCAGAAAAAGACTCTATCAATAAACGAAGGCAATTGCATGATGATTATCTGGATTGGTGGCAGGCTTCGAAGAAGGAAAAACAAAAACAATAGGTAAAATAAACACCTGACACACCTAAGCTATTGCGGATTCTGTCTTTTCTGCGATATCGCTTTTCAAAGGTACCATTTGTTCTTCCTTTCTAGACTTTAAGACAGTCATCAACTCGATCTCCAGAATATGTGGCAAGGTTCGTATCTTGTTTACGACTACATCTCTCATCTCATCCAAATCCTTAGCGCGAATCTTTAGTAGAAGATCAAACCTACCATGCATTTCATGAATCTCTAAAACTGCTTCCACATTTGATAATCCAAGAACAACCTCTTCCGCAAAACCAGGTTCAACATTTATACCCATAAAGGAAAGGTGGTCATAGCCTATACGGCAATTGTTTACAGAAATTGTAAACTTTCCGATAATTCTGGCAGCTCTCAACCGCCTGACTCTCATATGCACCGTTGCGTCGGAGATTCCGATCTTTTTGGCAATTTCAACAAACCGGGTTGATGAATCTCTGCTCAAGATATCTATTATCTTGAGATTAATTTCATCTAACAGGTCTTCGTTGAATTGCACACTCAAGTGAAAGTCGATGTTGAGACATAAATGCCTTTGCTAGAACCCTTGTAAAACAGATACAATTCTGTTCTTACACCAAGAAATAATAACTGCGAGTCCATAATTATTACTCCTGTCAAGGAAAACCTGCACTAAATGTCACGATGAGTTAAGTGTGTACCATAGGGTATATTCTGGGGAACACCTATGCAAAAAATGCTTTTTAGTTTCTATAGAACAGAAAACTGCCAAGACTATGCAGAAATTTTCAATGCTTGGTCATAATGATAAGGTTGCAGTTGGAGTGTCTGGCGGCAAAGACAGTCTTGCCCTTCTATACGTATTAAAGAAGTTCTTTGCAGACCATAACCGCACAGATTTGGTCGCTATCACGATAGACGAGGGTATATCCCATTACCGGGACGAATCATTGCAAATTGTAAAAGATTTTTGTTCCTATATTAAAGTGAAAACGAAAATCTCAAGTTATAAGGATCTTTTTGGATTAGATATGGACCAAGCAATGCTCCAGAGACCGTCTGAAAAAATGACTTCATGTTCTATGTGCGGCACCTTTCGTAGGAGGGCAATAGACATCGCAGCAGAATCGATAGGTGCCAACGTAGTCGCGACAGCCCATAATCTTGATGATCAGCTACAAACCTTCATGATTAACCTTCTATCAGGAGATATTGAGAGAATTGGTTGGATATATCCAGAACCAGTTCAGTATGGTCCCAATGGTCTCAAAAAGGTAAAACCATTTGTAGAGATTTACGAACACGAAATTGTATTCTATTCCGTACTAAGAGAGATCCCATTTCAGACAGAAGAATGTCCATATATGCATGAAAGCATCAGAACAGCCCTTCGTGTGTTTCTCAATAATCTCGAAACAGCACATGCTGGCATAAAGTATAACGCTTACAACTCGATGACAAAAATCTCGAAAATATTGAAGACTTCGTCTAACGGATCCCTAACTCACTCTAAAGAATGCTCAATTTGTGGACGGAATTCGACCAGCAGTATTTGTTCGGTCTGCAAGACCCTTCAAGTGCTAGCGAAGAATAATAAGTAAATCAAATTCAGGCGAGTAGATAACGATGACAGATACATTCGAGTAATACACATTGCTCAAAAAATGATAAGCAAATATAATGAGTCCTAGCAATGATACTCGCGGAGGCAGGGAGGATCGGGGTGCTAGCCGTACCCCATATTAGAAATCGGCTTTATGCTGAGATCAGTAACTGCCGGGTAAATCCAAGGGTGTGAGGTACCTGCTTGCCTTGCTGAAATGAAGTCATGCCGTGTCGGATGGTTAAGAGCAGCGCACTACGCGAAGGCGTGGTTTTGACTGTGAATCGTTGAAATGGGTGAGGTCCGGGAGGGAGCAACCCTAAGGCGGCTTAGCCATGCTAACACGTCTACGTGGTGGATCTTGTAGGGCTTGAGATGGGGCCTTGTGTCCTTGGTGGTACTGGCAGGCTGCCTCCGTACACTATTTCAATCGATGGATTTATCTTCCTTTGCTAAATCCGCATGTACTGGGCGGTAATATAATGTCCCCACCTATCTACGTGGATGAAGTCCCAGTTCCAAAAAAGTCAATTCTCATCGCAACTTCAGATGATGTAGTCAATGAGGCCACTTTAACGGAAGACCGCCCCATTCCATTTAAATCGTCTCATCCTAACTGTAAAAGATAATGGCTTGACAAAATTATGAAATTGGAATTGTTAGATCGACATCCATATTACACAAAATTGATATAATCATGCATAAAAACGAACGTTAGATGCCAGAAATTTTTAGCAATTCTTATTTGATTAAGATTGAGCACTCATGGCAGATGTTAGAAAAATTTGTCTCTATATGATCCGTCCTTGTTCTCAATGATGCTGCATTGAGGTGCTGAGATACAAAAATTGATTGTTGAGGCTAACTGTGCTTCAGCATTTCGCACCAAAGCCTTAAAATGTGGCATTGTTACCCCTTGAATTTTACCAAACTAGTCACAACGGTGAAGAAAAATGATGCTAATAGACGAAAAAAGGATATATGAAGTAATAGATGCACGAAAACCGCGTTCGGTAGCCCTTAACGGACCCGAAGGACTTATTCCCAAAATGCAAACTAGTGCGGACAACATTACCCAAAAGTTTGGGATTCCAGCGTACATAATTGGAGATACCTGCTGGGGGTCGTGCGATCTCAATACACACGCAGCTGACATGTTAGGTGCTGAGATTTTATTCAACATAGGACATACTATCGCAAACGAGACATTTGGCGAAAGAGTAATAATGATTAATGCTTATGATGACATCAGCTTCGATACAGTTGCAAGAAAATGTGCTTCATCTTTAAACAAATATTACAAAACTCTATCGTTGTTGACAGACAGTCAGCACCTTAATCAAATTGGTAAAGTCAAGGAAATTTTTGAAGAGTATGGTTACAGGGTGATGATCGGTAAAGGGAAGGGACAACTTAACGATGGCCAAGTATTTGGTTGCGAATTCTATCCAGCATTTGACATCCAGAACTTAGTCGATGCATACATTTTCCTTGGCCAGAGCAGATTTCATTCAGTAAGTGTTGCAATGTCCACCGAAAAACCCACTTACATGCTAGATCCCTATTTTGACGAATATTCTCAAGTTAACAGTATCGCCCAGACGTTTAAGAAGAAAGCGATTTTATCGATCTATAAAGCAATGGATGCAGAAAGAATTGGCATTATAATTGGACTGAAGGAAGGACAATTTGCCAAAATTCAGGCACTTAAACTTAAAAAAATATTTGAACAGCTAGGAAAAAGAGTTCAATTAATTGCGATGACAAATATCACTGATCACTACGTTCAAATCTTTAAAGGACTTGATGCTTTTGTGGAAGTTGCGTGTCCAAGAATTGCCATAGATGACCATTTCGCCAAGCCTATGCTGTCAGTACCACAAGCATTCGCCTTAATAAAACTTCTTAAAAACGAACCAATCGAGGACTTGCTAAAAATTCATCACTGGCTCTAGTTTGAACACCAGAAAAGTAGAGTAGCGAATTGACTGTAGGCCAAGATATAATGATTCAATGTATATCTATTCGCTCCTATACTGAAAAACAGCTCTGTCCTAGATAAAAACAATAAGGAGTGAAAATAAAAACTGAAATATTGCTGCAGATGATGTATAAATGATATTGATTTCAATCTACGGTTAATTACATATCAAGCGTTTGAAAGATATGATATTTGTCTTTCTTTGTCTTTGTCTTTTCTCTTACAGATGATTACGATAACCTGGCAAATGCTTGTAAATAAAATAGTAATTGAACGAAAACAGAATTTAACGTCCAAAGGACAGAGATCAATAAGGTGCTCTAAACAGCAACACACTCGCCAGGCCATAGAGACTTTTAGATAGAAGTCTAATTCAGAAATAATGTCAATCTAAATATCACATCTCTTTTTCGTGCATTAGGTCATCTTAACTAGAAGTTTGCATAGCATGCCTATTATATTGTTCAAGTTCTTGTTCCAACTTATAATTGACTTGTATCGGAAAGATAAGGATTGAAGGTGAGCTTCCAACTAGGATAATGGGAGTGATCAATGTCAGCCCAGAATCATTTTACAAAAATTCTGTCAAGACTAACGTAAATGAGATAGGTAAGGCGTCTAAGGCTATGCAAGAAACAGGCGCTGATATCATAGATGTCGGTGCGATGTCTACTGCACCTTACCTAAAAACTCTCATCTCAGTTGAACAGGAGACCAAAAGAATTAGGCATGCCATAGATATTATAAAGAGCAATTGCAGTTTGCCTATCTCGGCAGATACGCCCAGAGCTGAGGTGGCCAAAGAGGCAATCAAGGTCGGTGCCGATGCCATCAACGATATTTCAGGCTTAAAATATGATAAGAAGATGGCAGACGTGGTATCAAGATCAGGACTGCCAGTAATTATAGGCGCCTATGGTGCCAGCGACGACCGATTTGCTTCAGGGAGAATCCTCGGAACCGTGAAGGTTCTGAATGAAAGTATATCAATAGCAAAAAAAGCGTCTATTGCAAACGACAATATAATTATCGATCCCGCTGTGGGCTTCTTCAGGGCGAAAGGAAAAAACCCGTTCTTTACAAAAATGATAGACCTTCCTTGGTATATTCGGGATATCGAAGTCATATCAAATCTAAGCAAGCTAAAAACATTTTTAAAACCTATTTGTGTCTGCGTTTCGAGGAAATCATTCATCGGGAATATATTTAACTTGGGATCAGAAGATCGTTTAATTCCATCTGCAGCAACAGAATTAATCTGCGCATTGAACGGCGCAAATCTAATCAGAACACATGATGTTAAACAAACGTGGAGTACTCTAATGATGTCAGAATTGCTTCGTTAACGCTTCTTCACATATAGCAAGCTCCTTCATTCGTCACATAAATGCTTAATAGACCTGTCTTTTATCACCTGAGTGTAGATGGTCGTCGACACTATCCGTACGATTAAGCTACTGGGAAAGTGGTCAGGTAACAGGATTATAGGGAGGAGACGTCCGTTAATTGCAGTTTTTAGCCTAACACACTACTGTAACTTTTATTGTCCCATGTGTCCTTTTGGCGACCCTGATAAGATTGGTCAGATCAAAATTGCTAGGAGAAACGATCTTTCCACTGAACAGTGGAAGGAGATTTTCTACAAAGTTTCCAAGTATTGCATTTGGTCGATTATAGAAGGTGGCGAACCGACCAGCCGTCCAGATTTTATGGAACTTGTCCGTTATCTTTACAAGCTCCAACTACCCATAACCTTGATAACTAATTGTTCTCTTCTGCATACAATTGATCTTAACGATCTAAAGAGGTATGTTCAGTTTATTACATGCAGCATCGACTCTATGTTCGAAGAGCCATACTGTAAGATACGAGGTGTTTCTTCGCACATATTTCTGAAAGTAATGGAAAACCTAGGTCTTTTAATTGACCATAACGTGCCCCACTACTTCAATAGCGTTATAACCAAATACAATACCGAGGAATTCATTAATCAAACTTACTTTGATAGAGCTAAGGAATTGGGTTCAAATGCAGTTTCCCTTACTTTCGTCGAGGACCGATCTGATGTTAATTTTTCCCTTCTTCCGGATAGACAAACCATGGTAAAGGTCTGTGAGAGCATATTGGGATATATGAAAACTCATACCTCTCCTCAAATCATGATTCCTGCACAGTATTTTGAACAAATAATAGAGCACGGACGTGGAATGTTTGATGAATGTGGCGTGTGGAAGAGCATCTTTGTTAATGGCAACGGCACTGTCATGGTCCCTTGCTGGAAATTTAATAGCCCCGATAATACTTACAATCTGCTTGAGAAGAGTGTAGAGGAAATTTGGAGTGCTCCAGAATGGGATATAGCACGGACATGTCATGATTGTCAAGTACTTGGATGCATATGGTATTCATCACAACCCATAACTACATTTGCCCAAAATTACATGAGAGGATTACGTAAAATGATAAGCCAACAACCTAAAATTTCAGAAGAATTTGTTTAAACATTTTAAAAAAGCTTCCATGAATTTAAAACCGCGAATTATAGCCCTTAATATTCACTAAAAGAGCCCGCTAGTGTTGTTGTGTTTGGCATGCAGGGCTGGACAAAGGATGAATGCCGCTTTTCCTTCAATTAGTATCATTAATCACTTATTTCTGTGTCCTTATGTAACGTATCTGTTTCTTCTAGGTGCCAGGCTGTTCCTTTGAGTTTTGCGTATTTTAAGTATGCCCCATTTTGGTCTACATTATCAAGCCTTACATTCATCAAATTGGCATAAACGAATATTGTTTTAGATAATTTGCATCCTGACATATTGGAGTTTTGCAGATTTGCCCACATTAGATTTGTCCTAGTTAGATTGGAATCATGGAGATTACACTCCTTCATTTCGGCATACATCAATAGCCCATCAGTGAGGTTTGCTCCTTCAAAATTAGCGTTGCTAAGGTCGGCTTGGACTAGATTAACTTTTGTCAAATTGCAGTGGGTGAAATTGGCACCAACACATGAGACGCCGTTTAGATAAGCTCCCGAAACATCTTTCCCTAAAAAGTCTATTCCATCAATAACTAGTTTTACGCTGAGATTCTTCATTCTCCATCTATTAAACTCCTCAATGTTACTAACAGTTAGTAATCTCACAGCTTCTTCTGGGCTTGGCTTAGACATAATATTCTTTACTCATTTAGAAAATATTTTTCATGCCAGATGACAGAAAAAGAGGGTTCATAAGCAGATAGAATCTAAAAGCTAATTGAAATTCTCAGATTTTCTTAATCTGATCCTGCGATTGGCAGCGCCTTACTTGGTGGTAAGTTGAAAGCGTTTTGATCTTGTTCTTCTTTCGTAACCTTTTCAAATTCAATGGTTATCTCTGTGGGCGCATTAAATTTCAGACTTATTTCATCCGCGAGGATTCGGATAGATTTTGGGTCTGAAAACTCTTGTGATCCTTGTAGGAAGACCCTGGCTTTTCTGTAAAGGACCTTTCCACCAAATTTAGACTGTAGCAAATCCGTAATTGCTTGCACTTTCTGTAGAGGAATTTCGTTGTAATAGAAGCAGATTCCATGAACAGGTTCTTTGTCATAGGGCGTACCATATCTATACCAGAAAACGCCAAAGTGCTGATATTCACCCTGCATGCATTTTATTTCCCAGTGATTGACTTTTTCAACAGGATATTTTGCCTCCACAAGATCAGGAACATCTATTCTCCAATACCTTAGACGCATGATTGTTAATCATAATATTCTAGCATTATAATAATGTGGCGAAGTACAATTTCCTTTATTCGATACACTATCAATGCCATTTTTTAATTATTCGTTGGTGTGTTAGTTCTAGTAACTCAGGCTAATAACGTCATTCCGATGTTTGTTTTGCCGGTTTTTTATTCTTGGTCGTGGGTATCTTCTTTTTGATGTCTGTCCTCTTTTTACTATCGCGTTTTTCAGTTTTTGGTTTTCTGGAGTCGGTAATTGTCTTTGCGACAGCTCCCAACTGTTGGACGTTCTCAGGATAGCTAGTATTTCTTAAAGTATCGACTCGTATACCATGATTTCTTGCAATCCTTATATCGTGCAAGCCGACTTCATCTAACTCGGCCTTCGAATACCCTCGTCCGGCTCTAACTATTTCTATACCTCTATCCCAATGCTTGATAATTGGTCCGTGTACTTGTATTTTCATACCTTCCTACTTACATTGAATTAGAGGCTCATTTAAAATAGTTTTCACAACAACCTTATCTATTATGAAAGCAACGTTCCTGGATTTCTCGTTATAAAGAGACCTATTTTCGCTTCCTCCAAAGCTAAAGGTTCTAGCTGGAGGAGGAGCTAAAGGTTCTGCATCCAGCCTGTCAGCATCCTGCAAAATTTTGCCTTCCAATGTAGAAGAAATTAATTTCTTTGAATAACTAGGCGTACGAATTGCTTTTGTATTTTTTCTGCTGGATAATTATTGTATTCAGATAATAAATTATTTGGAAGACAGATAATTGTTAGTTATTTTATCTGAAAATGATTAATTCAGATAAGTGTGGAAACAAAACATATTTGTGTCTAAAATCCAAAGTGGAGTCAAGGATTCTATTATGAAATATCCCTAATACAATATCCGTAGTATACCAATACATAACAATATACGTAGTATGCGAACATCGTTTATATCGTTTATTGTTTATCATCCTTTTTTACTTCGCGTATTACAAATTCCAGATATTTCTTTAATTCCATTTCGTCCAATTCGACTGGTTGCTGTGTGTCTGTCATCAAATGTTTTTTCCCATTAGTAATCATCGTTATGGCCTTTTGCATTTCATTTTCCATCTCTGCCCACCCTATTAGGCCTAACAGCTTTGATTCGTATATTCCTAGTTGTTGTACTTCCAGACATGGTTGACAAAATCATGTACCAACATGCCTGACACTTTTTGTCTTGTTTTAGTGTATCAATAGCGGTTGTTTTAAACATTTCATGAACTTCTCTGCTGGTGTCAT
>JBAVTY010000412.1:0-2098 GCA_049696495.1 Candidatus Nitrosopolaris sp. | reverse complement strand
AGTTGTAGAAACCCATCATTGCCAACTTCATCATGAAACTTTATTTTTTGGGGATCTGTTGTTTTGGGATCTTCATAAAAGATAATATTCACTAAATGAATATTTCATTATTGTTTTCTATATACGGTAGTACTTTGTTTTCAATAATGGATTTAGCATCTGAATCTACATCGAAAGATAAAAGTAGATAAAATTTGCTTTCATAATCACCATTCCTATTGAGTAAAATTGGGAGTGTTGCACGAATCAGCTTTTCGTATTTCCCTATCGAGTATTGTAGTCTACCTAACTTTATTTCAAAGTCTTCTCGTGTTGCGGCGCGAAGAACAGCTTGCATAGCATATTGTGAAGTTTCATCCCTTGTCATCAAGGGAACTAAACCTTGTCTATACGCTGTTACTACTAGACTACCCACATTATTCGCTATACCTGCAAATCTCATGGACTTGTCTATTTCCACTATCTGTTTGCAGATATCAGAAAGAAGCTCTTCTGACAAAGTGTCTGTATCTCCCTATCTCTAAGGAATGTATTTGTAGTTATTTTAATGTCACTTAGAGTGGCCGCATCTTATGTGAAATGAAGTCCACACGTTTTCTTTCCATCTTACAGTAAAGGGTTGAAAAATCAAGCCATATCGATAACGATTTGGATTAGTTGATTATTTGAGAAATGCTCGACATGACTTGTTCTCAAACGGTTTGTCAGACTTGGTTCGCCTTAAGTATCTACTATTATCTTTAATACCGATGTTGTAAACAGGATAAAATCACTTCTACATGTTCCAGGTTATTGCGGTATATTCAAAACAGTTCAGTTTAATGTTATGGGAAAGATCCTGCAATACTCAGATCTTTACCACTGTCCTAGTCTATGTCACACATTCGTGTTGAAGGATCAACTCCAGTCGTTGTTGTTGGGACTGAGTTCCTCACTGAGGCCCTACTAGATCCTATAAGTCGGTAATAGAACACGGGTTGCACACTCTATCCTACAGATATCTTTTATCAGATATATTACACAAGCTGACATAAATCCACACCTTGTTAACATTTTAGTCTCCGAAGATAGTCGACACTTCAGTCTTGTAGTGTAATAACAAATAGATATAATAGAAAACAGATACAGAATGATAATTCAGCTGACTATTTCCGGAAGTACAACATTTAATGTTACTTTGGCTTGGTAAATGAGTAAAATACTGAAACTCATACACAAAGGATACTATCGTACGGATCGTACATGATAACGATAAGTTTATCTGTAATTTGACATATAGTTTTCCATGTTAATGACTCACAACGATTTTGCTAGAAGAGTGCATAATAATGAAAATAAAGAATCCGCTAAATATTCGGTTTTGAAAAGAATAATTCTCCTAGGAGTAATACTTGCAATCACATTAAGTCTAAGTTCGCTAGTGCTTGGACCTCTGATTCCTGCTAAATTTTTGTCATTCGTTCAGATAACACAATTTGTCATTATATGTTATTTTGTTATGGAAATAATCAGTAATTCAGCTTTCAAGATAACAACAGCTGCAGGACAATCCATCCAGACAGCCAAATCGATAAGGAGTCTTATTAGAATCCTTGGCTCCATGGTAATTGCTGCTGTTATAATATCCTTCCTTAGCGAAAATCCGGTTTTAGCCGCATCAATCGGCGCCATAACTGGCATAGTGGTTGGCTTTGCTGCCCAAAACGTGATCGGAAATATGATTGCAGGATTGTATTTAATATTAAATAGACCGTTCAAAATAGAAGATAGAATTACAGTCTTAGGAAATAGCGGTAGAGTCTCTGATATAGGATTATTATATTCCAGACTTCTAATGGATACAGGCGACAATGTGCTTGTCCCTAATTCATTATTAATAACAACATCGATAATATTGCGAGAAGAAAAAGAGTTTAATGTGCCTGCTCCTTTGTACATCTGCTAATTGATAAGTATGTCATTACCAAGTAACTGAGGCTGGGGCATTATTTATGTCTCCATTTTTAAATTAATTTTCTGTTTGATTAGCTCCCTAGCATGTGTTTTATCGCTTTTGGTTGTTTGTTACCTGTTATACAATTGTAGTAGACCATGATTT
>JBAVTY010000411.1:0-7042 GCA_049696495.1 Candidatus Nitrosopolaris sp. | reverse complement strand
TATCAGAGGTAACCGCAATAGCGAGCGAATTCGGTAACTCGTTCCCAGCAGTTGACTTAGGAAGCGAGTGATTGCGTTCCTTCATTCCGAATTTATCTCAAAACATGCTGAGGAGCGAAAAGAAGATGAGTAGCGAGGTTTTGTTGTCCAGTATAATTCCCTTTGCGGGTAGTGGGTTTCTCGGATATGCAATGGGTTTTGCTCTGTTGTTCTTGTCTAGGACTTGGTTGCTGGTAAAATGTTCCTCATATTCTGTGCGCGTTTTAAATTTTTTACCGCATATACAACTAGACCAAACCGCGGGCCGTTCTACCATTTTAACCCATCTTGTCATCTCCACTTACTCCGTATGGCCTGTATATTTCCAGATCATGTCACGGTGTTGTCTTCTAATTAGCTCTTAAAACATTTGTCATAAACAGGTTGTAAATCTTTTACCGTACCAAACAGGCCTATCTATATTGAACGATATTCCAAATATGATAAAAAAAGAGGGATTAGCGTTGGTTCATTGTCAGTAAAAACGGACTTTAACGCCCAGGCATTACTCCATCAAAGTGTTTGTTACCAAATAAACGCCCCATAAAGTGATGATGATGTAGAAGTTTATAGAGAACGCCTCCCCCGCTCTCTAGCCCTCCTAATTGATGGTGGTGGTAGACGTAGCCGCTGTAGTCCCTAAGACGGTTGTAGAGAGTGTCCAGTCCGTTTTTTAATCCTGTGTTACCGGTATCAGTAGGCAATATATTTGTCAATAGTCCGCCATTACCGTTGGCCTGCTGCTGTTGTCCAGGTCCGGTGTTTGCATATACTTGTTGGTTTCCTAAAAATAATGCTATCCCTATTGCTAGTATAGCAAGTTGTGTCATCATACGCTATCTCTGTTAATGACGGTCAATAAGCCTTGCGAATATGTTGGAGCACACTGTGAATAGGGATTTAATCAACGGCAGAATCAGGTGGCGGCATGAGTAAACAAGATCAGGCCTAGAAATAATAAACTACAACCGGATACATCCGGGATGACTTTGAAGAGAGCTCAGCAATCCCCATTAGAATGTCCCCCAAGATATGACGTTGTAGATAGGACTATATACACCGTTTGAGATTGGTTAGCGGCAGAACCCTAACTTAAAATCGGAAGAAAATCTGTGATTTAGGCTGTGAAATAGTGGGGGTTTGATATCATTTTGAGGTCAAGCATACTGCTGTAGAAGAGGTACCGGCTGCAAACGGAATTTGGATGTAATTTTCATTGCTAGCCCTGATACGGCGTATGGATTCCCGACTGGAATTAATCGAGAAATCACTTCTAGCCTCCTTATGACAACCTGTAGGCTCGATTATCATTCTGCACCTAGATTGGAGACGTGGGAGACTGAACACTCAAAGTGCACTCCTGCGCCTTCGACGTTTTGCGATATACCCATCCCCATGCTGCCATAATTTCAATTAATTGCTTGCAGGACTTTTCCAGCTTTATTTAAAAGGGTCGAGCCACTGGACGACAGGAGAGAGCATTTGGGTGAGCCCTACAGAAAGGTATTGAACTACAGGCGGGAGCACTTGGGTTAGCCCGACAGAAAGATACTGAACTACAGGCGGGAGCATTTGGGTGAACCCTACAGAAAGCTCCTGGACCGCGACAGGCGGGAACATTTGGGTGAACCCTACAGAAAGTTACTTTACCTGGACGAGGCTGAGCCTGCGTTTGCATACTTGATACTAAGGGACCAGTCGCAAACAGCACTATTATTCCTGCTATAGCTATTGTACTCAAATATGTTGTTTGTTTATTTGATATCATGCGTCCTTTCTTCCATATAGTAGAATAAAAGGGTTTATGAATCACGGGGGGTTGTTGCCTAATTTGATATCACAGTACAACAATCTATAACCGAATCGAATTCCGCAGAAACAAAAGTATGGAACGCTGATAGTGCTAGTTCGAGTCCAATTAGACCGCCGTCACCAAAAACGGCATCAGAAACACTCGTCAAAGTGACAGACGAACATACAACAAATGCGCCCATAGATCCTGTTAGAATTACTTCAGAAAATATAACAACGCACCGGATGGTATAGACAAGTCATAGTCATCGTCACAATCACACATACATACATCGGATGAACATAAGGAAACAGTTCCAAAACCATCAGCAGTAGAGCTAGACTAGACAAACAAGGAAGGGAAACGCGCGGAAAGCACTGCAGTGATCGGGCGGAAATTTAATTTTATCTTGTAGTTTTGAACGTTGCATTTATACGCTCTCCCTCCCAAAACTAGGGTTCATTCCAATCATCAGCCGGCTCAGTAAACATCAGTTCATTGAGGAGACACCCAATGTCATATTCTTGATGTAGGTACAATACCTTCTGTTTTTAGTCGTAAAAACAGGGGTTCGTTTTCAATCTTCAGTTTGTCCTTCGACACAGGACGATACTTTTTAACGCTATCATGTGAGTCCTTTATCTTTTGTCTAGGATTAAAATCTAGACGTCGACATCATTATAAGGTTGAATACATCTGATCTAGATAATTTTCTGACATTTATGAAGTAGGGTGTAAATATACACCAGGAGCAATACTTCCTGAAATCGTCTAAGGACTTTGCGTACAACGATTCTATCCAGTCTATTCTACTAATCTGTTGTGTATTACTAATGCGATTATTAGCATACTTCCTCTCGAACCTTAACCTCTGCTGCTCGTCCTGCATTGTCTTTAATACCCGGTTATTCCTCTCCTGTAAGATATAGCCACCTAATGTTGGGCCTGTAACCATCCCATCTCTGGGCTATTCTAACTTCTGATTCGGGAGTATTTACGACTTTACCCATATCATTAAACTGAACGTATTTAGAATTATACGATCCAGGTATTCTAATCATGCAGTTGTTGAATGATACAGTACTGCGGTGACACGGATCTCCCTTATTATCAGTTACTAACTTTTCTGCATACTGCATTAACTTCCTTGAAGGTTCCGCGAATACTATAAAGACACTCTCCATTTCCAAAACGATGTCTGCTAGGATTGGTTGGAGCAAATGGTAACCACCTGACCATAATATGGTAGGGGTTGCGCCATGTAGTTTATCCTTGAAATGTATTTTGCATAGATTCGTCGAATGATTTCTCTGAGAGGAAGAAGTCAGGGGTCTGTCTGTTAATACCTCTGTATTCAGGAATAGGCTGAAATCCTGCAGTCTAATAGATTACTTTGCTTGAACCTTGCAAGTGCCCCCTCCCAATTGTTGACTAGTATCTGCTTTCCTTCTGTTGCATAAGTTGCAACGCTTCTAGGTAAGATGGGTTCCTCAAAGTGCAACAGAATAAAGTCTAACCAGGATTCTATAGAGGCAGTCATTCACCTTCCTCTTTTTTTGGACTCTTCAGAATGGAAATGATTTGCCATTCCCCATCTGTCTTGTTTTATGCTGCAGTATTCGCATTTGAACAAGTCAGAACCGGGATATAATCTAGACACATAAGGGGGCAGTGTAGACCCGTGATTAGAGTCTGAAATGTTTGATGGGATAACAGTAGTATCTTGGGTGCCGATATAAGCCGGATAGTCTTCTGACTTTGTTAGTTCTTCCTCAGATTCGTCTTTGACCTTCTCACATTCTGACCCTGCTAAATTCTCTGAGTTTTGTAGAAGGGAAGTAGATTTTTCTTGACATGGGGTCAGTTGGTCAGTTGTATCTTCTAGGTCTTTCTTCGTATGATACTATGCGAGGCTTCGATAGTTGACGTAATTGACATGATTGACATGATTGACCTCTGACGTTCCTCACTGATAGGACTAGAATCTACTGCAGTTATTCTATCACTAGCTGCGTCATTACCCGCTATACCGACTGTAACACACGAGCTATACCAGATAGCTTATGTTTTGTAATTAAATTTTGGGAATGCTTCAAGCAAGAATCTAAAATTAGGAATCGCAGATAGAGCAATGTAATGCTGTTCGATTCGTATGTATAGATGATTACGCGCACGTCAAATAGCAAGGTATTTTATCGGTGGATTAAGAACACGCTCATTTCTTAGCCGCGATTGTAGCTCCAGCGATAAACTCGTATCACAGACTGATTCCTGCTTTTTGAAACTCCAGTACAATTTATAAAGGCAAAGAGGAAGCCAAGAATGAAAGTTGTACTTAAACTAAAGAATCTTAAAAATCCAAGAGTAAATGGATAGTTGAAATTGGCGCTGATAACGATTCGGTTGTTCTCTCTCTCTTTCATGTATATAGCGCGTTTATATTAGGGCTACGGTTCGTGAATTTGTACAAATGAGTTACGGAAGAAGTTACGGTGGCGCAGGTAGCAGAGACTTTAACAGAGGCTTTGATCCAAAACCAGTAGAAACAGGTAAGGAATACGACATAGAAGTTACAGAGGTCAGTAGACAAGGTGACGGTATCGCAAGGGTCCAGGGATTTGTTATTTTTGTTAAGAATGGAAAACCAGGACAAAAGGTCAAGGTTCATGTCGATCAAGTGGGAAGCAGATTTGCCACAGCGACAATTGTGACACAACCCACACAATAATACGGCCGTGTACATAGACAAAGGTTGTGATAATCGATCTAGATCCGCTATAGAATACTAGCTGAAAGGATAAGTCACCTTTTTAAGATAGATATAATAGAGAAGACATTAGCAGAAGAAATAACCTTTTTACATTTTCTTAATTTGCACAATAATTATCGTTTTCAAGTTGTGCTGCCAATGAAACACTATGATCAAATACATAATATTCGAAAGCCTAACGATATGCAACCCTCATTCTTACCAATGCATTGTTTATTGGCAATTCTCGGACACGATAAGCAGATCAGAGAACGGTTTTCGACTTGGATACATGATTTGGCTAGGTATCAAGAAGAGATTTTGAGAACAATCGATGATTTTCACAAGAAGATAATCTGATTTTCTGTTCGATTATATTTGTGTGTGTGATACAGCCTTGGTCTTCTAACTTCTTCAAGACTAAAAAATTTTCACTGTTCTTCTACTATGGTTTGTTTGCGGCATGTGCTCTGATATTCTACTGTTATACACTAACCATGTTAATTAACATTGGAAATTCACATTGTTACACAAGTATTATACATCCGGGATGGTATAATGAATTGATGAAAAAATTAGCAGCAATCACGTTGGCGTCGTTAGGAGCCGTAGGGATAGCATCAGTGGCGATCGTCGGACCGACAGCAGCCCACGCACAATTATGGCACAATTCATGTCCGTTGGTGGTTGGACCATATGGTCTTGTATCATCGTGCGGGTTAATGGGTTCCACTCATTCTTCGGGGGCGTCCACCACTTAATAGGCGAATTCCACGGATTTCAAGGGTTCCGTTGACCACTCCCCTTTTCTTAATAACAATAGAACGTTGTCACATGAATGTCTATAAAATAAACACGCATCACAAATAGCTTCCCTCCAACATTGTTCAAGTAATGAATTTGCGAATCGTAAGTATCGTATGTGGTATTAGTACCTCAAAAATTCTGTCACTAGCGGTATATGCCAAAGACAAGATGTGGAAGTGATGAAGATCCCTACCGAAGAAGACGGAGAGTGGTGAAGGGTAACTGTCGCCGTAGTCGGGAGAGCCGCCGCAGCCGTCGTCAAATAAAAGACGAAATGAACAGGACTCCTGAGAGAGGAAATACTGATAGACTGATGCCAAAAGGTGAGACGTTGAATTGGGTGTTTAATAATACTCATCTATAACACATTTGCAAATGTCTCGTGCACTAACCACTACTCCTATGGATTGTCCATTCTAGTACACTATTTTATTTCATCCTTGATTGGTTTTGGCCTTTCTTTTATAGCGCCTACAACCACCAGTGCAACTCCTAAGAAGCCGAGCAGAATCGAGACCACTAGTACTGATTGAGACATTACTAATAAGGCAGGTGCTATATGACAAATTGCGCTGTCCTCTTGGCTGAAGGTCTGAAACAATTGGCCTGTGAAGGAATTACATTTTTGGACATTGCTGCTTTGGACTCCCTTTATCCGGGAAGACGGAGCAAATAAAATTACCGCCAAAACGACCATAGCCATTCCAACTGCTAAAAATCCTTTTCTCAATGTTTTACATTCCACTGTTAGCCGCGTTGTGTAAAAAATATTGTAGCATAGTAGAATTCTACTAAGGGTATAATGAATATTGATTACCCAGCAGAAGTCTTTGACACCGAAACTGAATTCTTTTTTTGAAATCTTTGGCTGGTTATCTCTGTCATATCCGCTTATTTCTTTGATCTTTTGTTTAACGACATCTTCTTCGGCTTGTTCTGAGGCACTAACCATAACATTCCGAAACCAAACTGCGCGCCAGCTTGTGAATATGTTGCTACAGTGGTTGGATCCTCGTTCGCCGCCCCTGTGATTACTCGTGGTCCTAATGGAAAGAAAGATGATTTGGATGATGACGGCACCACATCTAGTTTGTCATCTTCCTTTTTTATTTACTTTTTCTTATTAACATCCAACTTAACATCCTACCAACATTGAGAAGTCTACTACACGCCCCCAGCTTTTGATTTAATTAACCCAAATCTTTTCTGATTGTTCTTTAATCTGAATATGCAATAAAGCCTATGATGCTTAGATTCTTGCATCCTCTATAATGATTTATTGATGCATTCTCCGTGTTTTTACCTTTCTTGGCGTCCTGTTTAACACCATCGGTGGCCAAAAGACATATTGCTATAACACATGTGGCAAACAACATGATCACGATAATCTAGTATATGCTTGTAAATAAAGAACTGTATAATGAACGAAAGCAGAATCTATACGAAACAAAGTTTGGATTGGGACAATTAGTGAGAAGTAACCATATTAGGGAAGGTAAAAGCATCAGTTCTTAATCAAAATAAAGGACCTCTCAATTTTTGATAGTAAGAATATAAAATAGATTAGTATAACACATTGACTTGTCGCATATTAAAGCTGACGTCATAATTTTCCTTTTAATATGCTAAAACTCAAATCGCTAAAGGAACCGACT
>JBAVTY010000410.1:0-2070 GCA_049696495.1 Candidatus Nitrosopolaris sp. | reverse complement strand
CGTTCAGGCTCGATTATCATTCTGTACCTATTTTCTATTATATCCACTTGTTATTACACTCCAAGACTGGAGTGTCAACCATGTCAGGAACCTAAAATGTCGACCATGTATGGAAGCAGCACACCTAATACACCTCCTAATGCATTTCCTCCTAAAGTCTATCAGGCCGGATCTATAGGTGACAAGGATTATAGTCCAGTTGTGAGAGTATTGAATGCTGGAGATCATATCTATGATGCACCTATTGTAGCCTTCGGTGTTGATGCCAAGACTCTGAACGCATTCTGCAATGGTAATCCAGACTATAGTATAGTCCACGACAAGGTTGTCAAAATTTGCCCTCAACAAATGACAGTAACACTCAAGCTAACAACAGGGTTCAGCTTTTCACGTCCAGTCCTCTACTTGAGCATGGATTCAAATAATCCGCTTACAGCTGCCTTGGAAGGTGTCACATATGCACCAGGCCGACTTAATTCTATAGCTACAGGACATGATGATAGTGCATCGAGTGCTATTGAACGACTTTTTGCATTCATCAATGGTCCAACAGGTAAAGACAATCCACAAAGACAGGGCTTTAATAGTGCATTAATTGATGGTCCTGGTCTAGGGCCACTGAACGTTCTAGGTGGCATACCTACTGTTGCTACTGATTACAGTCCGCTATGGGATGCTAACCTAGCACAATGGACCCAAAAAGCTATCGACAATGGATATCGCTCTAGGTTGATTGATGAGTTCACAATCTTGGGATTTATCCAGAAAGGATGGGTTACCGGACCAAATGGCAATCCATTTGGCACGAACGACATAATAGTGAATTGCCCTATCGTGTATCGTTTCCTATAAAAGAAACGACAAGACTCTTTCCTTTTATTTTTAACTGATATAGTTGTAGTACGTGTCAAAGCGGTATTGGGTGTGATGTGTATAACATTATGACATCGTGATTTCAAGAGTGGTATAACACGTTTTTCTCTCATTATTATGATGCTGCATATGAATATATTGATAGCATTAACTGCCGGAATTGCACTAGTAAACGTGGCTCTTTTGGTATCATTGCTCACAATATATGCAAGAATATACAAGAGGACTAAGGCTTCATTTACTATTGGCTTGATGTTTTTCGCAGGAATGTTGTTATTACACAATATAATTGCAGTTTACGCTTATTTTGCGATGGAGTCATTATATTCCATGGATTTGCTGCCGTTCTTTGTGGTAGCACATTTAGCTGAACTTGCAGGAATAGCTGTACTGTTGAAAGTTACGCTAGGTATAGGCGTCTTATAACGCTCACAGAAAAGGCATTTTTATCACTAACATCCCATCTAGTACATGCTGCGGGTCATATCTAAGGGCGGGATATGTGGGATATGAGTAGCTGATTAGAGATTAGAGTAGCTAATACTAATATCTACTCATTTCTTTACTTCTGATATGGGAAGCTACGAGACAAAGATCGGCACAATGAGAGCTACCTAGTCGTGGTAATTTCCATCAATTTCTGGTACTCATCAATTTCATCGAAAGCAGGTAACGTGGCCTGTTTGAAAATTGATAGTCAGGCATTCCGGCTTTAATCGAATTGGTGGAATGAGTGAAACCAGTGAAATAATTTTTAAATATTGCATAATCGACGTCAAAAGTTTTGGCTCATTCAGGTGGACCGACCAGAAGGATATGTATTGCAAACACTACTTACAAAAAGATCAATTAAATCCTTAATATCACGTTATTCTAAATAGTTATCGACGAATGCATAAGAACACATCACTAATTATTGCTTCGGACGTAGCGGCAATTCTTACAGTATCTGTACTGGTATTTGTGAGCGGAAACCGATATGGGACGTAAGGACTGGTATTACGTTCATTTTCCAAAGCTTTTGATTAAGAGACTTGACCAATTCTTGGAAACACCTAGAGCTAGAAGTATGGGTATGTCTAACAAACCGGAGCTATTACGACATGTTATCAATGAATTCCTCGATGAACAAGAGGCTTTATATAATAACATTGACTACATCGAGGATTTTATTCTAGAAATGAAGGATCGTGATCA
>JBAVTY010000409.1:0-29834 GCA_049696495.1 Candidatus Nitrosopolaris sp. | reverse complement strand
TTTCTTTTAAAGCATCCTGATAAAGAGTAGGATTTGTTTATCGTGTTATACCGTCCTAGCGATATATTGTTTTTACAAAACTTGTCCAAGTGTTACAAAATATCAGAAGGTACTAATGAGATGTTCACATTAACACTCTCGAAATTTCAGTACACTTTCAGCTTGTCTCTTTATTTTTAATTCATTGATTATCTACAATCCCTAGATATTGGGGTTGGTGATACTTATGCTGCAATTGACATCATAAGATACTACTATGGCCATCGTTACCATGATAGAACCCGTTACGACTGCTGAGCATCACCCTTTGGATGAACAAACGCAAGATACTATTATTATTGCGAAGGTTAATGATAGCAGCGAAAATATCAAATTAAATCTCAACTATGATCTCCGCGATGGCGAGGGCATTAAAGAATAGAACCTTTCGCACTATAAGGATATAGATTTAAGATTATTATTCTAGGATATGATAGGAAAACTCTTACATGTAGTAATAGCCCCATCTACAATACCCTTAATATGAACAGATGAAAAAATAAGAAATCATCTGTTCAAGGATGTATTTACTTGTTTTAGTAAGACAATAATGGCTGAATAAATCTGAAAATTAAACGGAATCAATGGCTGAATAAATCTGTCTGACTGGCCATACTAATAAAAATATAAAGGCTTTGAGAGCATTTTGAGCGTGTTAAGGTCTCCGTTTCTTATGATTGCTTTTTCTATACCTCCCATGCGTGGCGCTATTATCTAGAGTATATGGCGATTTGTGTAAAATTTTCATTTACGAGAACGTATCATCAGATAGAATCAATCGCAAACACGGTATTACTTGTCTGACTAGAGGACTGATTATATAATATATATTGTCAGTGACCGTATAAGAAAGCATGAGTACTCCCACTTTCACCACCACTATGAAGGTACAAAACGAGATGGCAAAGAGGGTAATACTAGAGAATACACAAAAAAATAAAATCTATATTTGCGGTGTGGACGTAGCGTACAGGGATAATATTGCGTACTGCTCCGCGGTACTGATGAACAAGGATAGCATGAAGGTAAAGCACTCTATCAATCTAACATTGAGCGTTAAGCACCACTATGCGCCGAGTTTTTTCATGTTAAGGGAATCTGAACCAATAATAAACACTTTGATATCGTTAAAAAACCGTTTTGACCTTCTGTTAATCGATGGTCATGGCGTACTCATCCTAGGCGATGCGGTGTAGCTTCTTATGTAGGCGTTATAATAGACAGACCAACTATTGGTGTTGCAAAAAGTCTCCTTTGCGGCATTGTTAAGGAAAATAATTTTATCGATGTTGACGGAGTTATCAGTGGGTTCAAATTGGTAAAGGAAAAAAAGAAACCTATTTACATTAGTGTCGGCCACAAAATGAATTTAATAGATGCTATCAGGATCGTTAAGCAATTAGTTAAGCCGAAAGAACGAATTCCTGAACCACTACGACTTATGAATATTAACTCCAAAGCCCAGGCGACTTCATCTATCTGTTAGAATTTTTCAGAAGAATGTTCAAAATTGTATATATATTGCATCGAGATCTCAGAGCAGAAATGTCATACACCGTTCGGGATCGATGTAACTCATGGTTCACCTGGGTGATGTAATATTCAACTCGATTATGTTTAGTCAGAAATAAGGGCTCTCTTTGTCTTCCTTTGCTAGGTTCAAGAATTCTTACTTTTCTGTTTTCCATTGTATTGTTGTATAACTATAGTTTTATTACGAACGTAAGTGTTATGTTTTAGTCACAGTCGTTATGCATTTATTGTTTTTGGCAATGCTTTTCCCTTAGGGATAAAGCGTATAGATAATGAATTTACACATTCCCGAGTGTTTTTAATAGTCAAATGTTCTCCAACAAATTCGTGTCCCAAATGTGCGCCACAGTTTATACATTCTATTTCTGTTCTTATCCCATCAGGATCAGGTATACGCTTTATTGCATTCGCCAAGTTTCCATCAAAGCTTGGCCATCCACATGCTGCATCAAACTTGCTTTTCGATGAAAAGAGGGGGGCATTACACCTACGACAAATAAATGTTCCCTCTTCATAAAAATTGTCATATTCGCCAGAGAAAGGAGGTTCTGTGGCTTTATTTATGATGATTCTTTCTTCTTCAGAGTTTAGTTTATTGTAATTCATAGTACAAATTCTGATTTTGAACTTTGTATCGCTATGTTTTAGTTGTTATATATCTCTTTTGTAAAGATAACGGAAGAGATATTAAAGCGTAACAAGAAATTACGGAATTAATAATGGAATGATACACTCCACCAGCAATAAATACGCAAACACATCATGAGCTGGAGGTACTACTGGTAGTTTTCCTTGACCAATATCCTATAACCCATTGTACTAAAGAAATTTGACACATCTAGAACAACACTGAAGATCTTATTGGAATCCACTAAAACACACGATGCTCTAGGTCAAGAGTGGGGTGTAGAAAGTGATGATATGGAACACCGAGCGAAATATCTTCTCCACTACCTTCGCTGTCTATAGTATTAGACAAGTCAATATGAATCAATCACAATAATAATTAGATTCTACTTGAGATAAAAGCCTTTTATATGATCTCAGATGTTATCGTTGTAAGGTAACAGTATCAAGAATCAATGATGAAGCTTACATTAATCGACCTGACTTCATCTGTTTTTAGGTATAGGGATGCAGAAGTCATCGTTAATCCAGAAATGATCATTTCTTGTAGGTAAGATCATTCGAAATCTGGTAGTCGAGTAGCTCTTGTTGCAGCGAGGCAATAAATTACACTCGGAGTACAGGTATCTATAATGAGATTTTTTTCTATAATCAGAATTTGTCATCCTACAGATGCAAATTTATATAATGGATGAATTCAGTCTCCATCTTATTAACAAGTATTAAAAAAATTTGGTTCATATGCACTCCTAAACTTCTTGAACATCAATACAGAATATGTACCATCAAAAGTATAGATCTCACTATCAATTATCTGCATAAGCTCAGAAGCGTCTGTTATATCAATTAATTCCTAAATAACACAAGCTTATATCCTGCTTGTTTTTTGGCTCGTGTTATTCTACTAACCAAGATTGCATTATCTTAGAGTTTAGATAACCATCAAGATTTGCTTCGTTGTTTGGATCTAATCCTTCATTTGCATTCTGGAACCAATGACTTACAAGAAGTCATTTTCGCCCTTTTTCCTTTCTGTCTACAATTGTAGGAAAAGACATGTGCGTTAGTTTGGCAATTTCTCTGATCACCTTACTCTGTTTGTAAGAGTGCAGAAATGAAAATATCTATCAAATCATTCGGCACGGAACGGGCGAAACGACAATTCCCTAAATAACAATATCGGGACATATCATCGCAAAAAATATTAGTAGAATTCGTGTTATCCAGCGGCGTGCTTCACAATCGATAGTATAACAAGCAAAAGGCTTAGTATAGATTTTCTTAGTCGTTTATCTTCGGTATCTCCGATCTTGGAGCACATGAACGCACATATGGTAACACCG
Organism: Candidatus Nitrosopolaris sp.; assembly: GCA_049696495.1. Taxonomy (GTDB): domain Archaea; phylum Thermoproteota; class Nitrososphaeria; order Nitrososphaerales; family Nitrososphaeraceae; genus Nitrosopolaris. The sequence continues at coordinate 26,292 of JBAVTY010000409.1, read as the reverse complement.
GTTTCTGGTCTATTAAGATGAGCCTGATCCTTTTAGACATATACAAAGTTATGAAAAAGTAACGTTACAAGCCTAGTTTTAGTCTGAAGCCGTTGAAGGAGCAGAATATCAAAAATAGCTATCTAAGTTTGACTAGTTCGTTATAAGATCAATAATCCCAATTATTTTACTAGCTTTGGGATTATGGACTCCTATCCCGTCGTATCCTATATCTATTACTTCTATTGAAATCTCGCTGTTCAACATTACGACCATACCTTGGTCTATATCCGTAACCTCTATCGTATCCATACATGCCACCACCTTTACTTGCGTAGCTGGTTTGATAGCCATACGCGTGATATCTGCCCCGTTGATACTGTTGCTTGAAAATAGGAACTTCGATTCCCATCTCCTCGTTAAGCTTATGGACAGGGAGTTCTGTCTGTCGGAGGATTCTTCCGAAATTGTCAATTCTATCCTGTGAAACTAACGAAATAGCTTTACCAGTTGCACCTGCTCTGGCAGTTCTTCCAATTCTGTGGAAGTACATCAACGGATCTTCAGGAATGTCGTAATTAATCACATGACCTACCGCTGGGACATCTATTCCTCTTGCGGCTATGTCAGTAGCAACTAGAATGTCTTCATTTCCCTTCTTAAACCTGTACATCGCGATATCTCTCTGTTTTTGCGAAAGATCGCCATGAATCGTTATTGCTCTGAATCCTTCCTGCTTCAATTCGTTTGCAAGTCTCTGAGTCCGTTGTTTTGTGGCGGCAAAAACTATAGTCTGTTTCTTATCTCTATTCTTTATGAAGTTACATAAGTGCTTAAATTTCTCCCCCTCATGAACAATCAAATAAGACTGATCAATAGTTTTAAGGCTCGGCTCTTCTTCGTTTAATCTGATCTCCTTAGGTTCCTTCATATAGTCTTGCGCCAATCTTAAGATCTCGGGTGGCATCGTTGCAGAGAAAAGGCACGTCTGTCTATCTTCACTCACATAAAACAAAATGAACTTTATATCTTCAATGAAGCCCATGTCCAACATCCTATCAGCTTCATCAAGGACTACAAATTTTACGTCATCCAGCTGGATAGAACCGCGTTTTAAATGATCAATGAGTCTCCCGGGCGTTGCAACTACTATTTGGACTCCTCTTCTTAATAGATCATGCTGAAGACCGATACTTTGTCCACCATATATAGAAACGCTTCTAATACCTGTGTATCGTACAAATTTACTGATCTCATTAGTCACCTGCACTGCCAACTCTCTTGTCGGCACAAGTATAAGCACTTGTATAGGGCCATTACGCTTAATCTTGGTTAAAATCGGTAAGGAAAAAGCCGCTGTCTTACCCGTCCCTGTATGGGCCTGACCTATGACATCCCTACCTTTTAAAATAAGGGGAATAGCTGCCTCTTGTATCGGAAAGGGTGTATCAAATTTGTGTTCTTCGAGCGCTTTCATTATTTCAGCACTCATTCCTAACTCTTGAAATGTTGTTGTCAATTCTAATTTCTCATTGGATGTTACAAAAGTCACGGGAAATATGAGAAGTAATTGTCATCAATTTACTTAACAAGTCAGCCGTAAATCCTTTGTCATCTATCTGTGCACTACACAGATATAAAAGTATTATTATATGATTATATCGTGTATTCCTCTTGATTAGCTCACGTTAATCTATCTTTCGTCTGAAAGTCGTAGCAGCAATTTTCGCGGACTAGTCATGACACCGCGCAGTGCTGTGACTCTTCCCATGGGCGTTCAATCTCTCTAATCATGGCCGTAGGATCAGTTATCGTCATCAAATATTGAATCGAGGATAATAATTAATTTCTAATCATAACAGGTTAAGCACAACAAGAAATATCAAATACTAGAATTAACATGGCTCTATAATTGAGAAATCTGAAAAAGACAATAAACTGGATCAAACAACAATCGATTCCTTGATAGGCCACTGATCTTCTCGGGTCTATTTTATGGTGTCTGCAAGTATATTCCACACACATGTCGTTAACCTTGAAAATCGCGGCTAAATTGTTTCAAGAGCATGAACTAATTGCTCAACCTGCTTTGCAAAAGGATGCTCTGGTTGGTCTAGGACTGTCAGGAATTCTTTCCTGCTGAATTGTATATCACAATAGCACGGGATAGCCGAGATCACCTCCATGCCAGTTTCACTCGCCAGCAAATTCTCCATACTTGTCTCAGTTGCTTGCTGTTTCTCCATCAAAAGAGAAGATCTGGGCTTTGGGGCAGGTTGATCGAGACTCGTGGGAATTCCACTCGCCATTGTGCTTGTGCTTGCCATAGGATATGGCGTAGGATCATCTAGAACATTATGTGGAAGACAGTACCCAGCTATTCTATTCCACAAAAGGAAAGACTTGGTTCCGAATTTTGTAAATGAATCATAAATTTCTGCAACGACTTTTCTGGTGCCAGCAATGTCCAGATCGCCCATTTTGAGTGTCAAGAGAAGTGTGTCCGCAACAGCAAGAGCATTTATAGACCAATATCTTATACCCGGACTAGTATCGATTATAATATAGTCAGCCTTGTACTCAGAGGTGATCAATTCCCTTAAAAGTATAAATCTCCTTAGCAAATGTATTTTTGAGGTATATTGTTTACCCGTAGCTTGCGACCCTCCTTCCAATTTGTAAATTTCTTCCTTCTTTCCATTGGAAAAGCCAACCCACAGTTGACCGCGCTTCGTATTGGCTTTCTCTGCATTATTACTTATACTGCTACGACTATCTATTAATGGAGTGAAATCCAGAACTACTTCTTTAAGTTCAGCATTTTCGAATAGAAAGTCGTTAATCCATTTCTTAGGATCCGTCTCAAAATAGGACTGAAGACTTGGTGCATAAACATCTAAGTCTAACAGGGAAACACTGTACCCCTTCTTTGCCAATAACGCAGCAAAATTGGCAGCAAGCGTTGTTTTGCCTGTGCCACCTTTGTAAGAGTGAAAAGCAATGCACCTCGTCAATGTTTGAAATTCTAACGATAAGCCGCTATCGTAATATATAGGAGTTACTTCATGCTAGAATATATAGGAGCTACAATCACGTGGATTGTATTTAAGACTTAGAGCAGCCACTTACTGCTATACCGCCCTTCATTCCATCCAAATGACGAAGTTCGTCTACAATCCTCAGTAGTTCTTTGATATGATGAATGTTGTCGTTCGTAATCTCAGTGAATGCTATTTTTCCTCCTCCATCTTTGATATGATGAATGTTGTCGTTCGTAATCTCAGTGAATGCTATTTTTCCTCCTCTATTTCTAATATCTTCATAGCCATTTCTATAGATGTCAATCTCAACAACTATGGAAGGAGCTTTGCTACCAAAGCATATGTCCATTCTTTCCTTGACACTTTTCATAAATTCGACCCCTCTTGCAACAGCGTTCTCAGTCCCATACAATACTTCGGTTAGCCCTGAAGTCTGCTTATCTTCAATTTCTCTAATCCTCTTTATGACTGGTATTGCCTTATTCCATAAAGTATCAAAAATATACTGCTGGTGCTCTACTATTTCCTTGACATTGCTATAAATAATCTGTGACGCGAGATCTGATGTTCCTTCTGAGACTACTGGTGCGAGGTATTCCTTGTCACTTACCATAAAATTACTCTGGGATCCATCTAAGTGTCGAAGCTCAGTAATTTTCATTAGCTTTTTGCAATAAGAGATATTTTCAGTTGTGATTTCGGTAATGTATCTCAGTTTTAAGTCTCTATTTTTAGCATCTAGATATGATTTTTTAATTGGTTCAATCCCATGCAGGTATCAATTGTGAGCTTTGCATTTGAAATAAATTGTATTTCCCTGTCTATCACATTCGAAGGTCCATACAATATCTCTGTCTTTTAGCCTTCAGGAGTCACGAAGAACTCAATATTACTACTAATATAGGAAATATAAGGTGTGTCTAACAGCAAATTTTTATATGTTAGCATACGCATCTTCTTTTATTACTTGCAATATCATCGTGTGTCTAGTCTTTTATTCTGGGCACAATCTATCTAAATACTACTGTAATTAACAACTGCAATAATGCCTATTATTCGGCAAAGGTTATCCGAAACAAGATGTCATAGCCAATGACCCAACAAGAGAGGTTCGTGTTGGCGATATCGATGTTATTTTAGTAAAGGTGTTAGTATTATTTGTCACCTATGCTGTCTTTGGAATGGTTCTATTGAATCCTGTTTTATTAAGCGAATTATCGTCCAATCATACTATATATTTGATAATCTGCCTCTACTCTGAGTATTCTAAGGCAGATGCGAACAATAGTTACTTCGAGTGACAACTGCAACCAAAGTTTCACTCAACCTACTTATTTACAGATGGAACTAAAGATGTGATTAGTCCAATCATCTTATTCCTTAATACTTGCAAAGTAGGCGGAGCATTGCTTGTACAGATTGTTGGTAGAAGCCATGGTTTGAGTATCCACAGAAGACTGTTGATAAAATTAGTTTACAGATAGAATCCCATCACTCGTAAATATGCTTGTTCATCCTGAGTCTCGACATAGGCGGCTGTCAAGAGCATCTATATAGCCGGTGCATTATGAGATTGAAGTGTCTAATTGCGATACTTTCCTGATGCCGATGCAGTACTGATTTTGACGTTGTTTGAGGATTTCCCGTATAACGATTCTATCCAGTCTGTTACCAGCTTTGTGCTACGCTACATTGTTGGCAAACTGAATGAAAATGTCGCTCCTATCCCATCAACATTATTTTTGCCCCATATTTTACCTAGATGAGCTTCCACAATACCCTTCGATATAAATAAGCCAAGTCCTGTTCCATGATAAGATTTCGATGCGAATTTTGTGAATAACCTTGGCAACATACTGACGTCTATTCCTTGACCAGTATCCTTAACACTAACAATTACCCAATTTTTGATATTGTTTTTCTTTGTCTTGCTTTCTACATTAATTGTTATTGTACCTTTTTGGGTAAATTTGAAATTACTTTTGGTTTAGCATTGCTCAATAAATTTGAAATTACTTCAGCTATCCTTGATTTGTCTGCTTGCAATAAAATATCACGAGGTTCATATAATAGTTGAAGATTTTTGCTACTGATCTCCTTGCCTAACACTATGTCATCGATAGCATGTAGTATTATGTCATTCAGATTGAACTGTTCCTTCTTCAGTCCAAACCTCTGACTTTCAAGCTTTGTAACATCTAGGATCTCATCTGAAAGTCTGTTAAGCCGTTTTGCGTTTCTAATGACGATATCGAGTAATTCTTGTTGTTGGTCATCGTTTATCCTAGAACGTAGAATTTGTGTTATACTAAGTATTGGTTGTATGGGTGTTCTTAATTCATGAGCTGCTACATTGATAAACTCTTGCTGCATTTTATCAAGAATCATTAACTCTTCATGTGATTTCTTGATATCTTCGTACAGTTCGATTTGTTTCCATAAATTCTCGAATATAAAAACATATGATAAGACACCGGCTTTGCTATTTGAGTAAGTTGATAGCCCTATAGCCTCATCAAATGTTGTTTTTGAATCATCTTTTATTTCCATTACCAATGTATTTTTTCTGTCTGCAACTAGAATCGTTGCCTGAGTAGTCAGCATTATTGGTTCAATATACCTAATCTCAATATTACTGTGAGAGCTGTTTTTAAGGTTCTGCATCTTTTGTTCAATTAGTTGATTGAAGGGTATCAAGATTCTAACTTTCACATTCTTTTCTATCGTCGATGCCGCTGTTTTTGTTCTTAGTTCCGTGTTCGATAACAGAAGCGATCTTACTACTATTTTTTCTTGTCTTATGAAAGCGTTAAAAGTGGGAAACAGAAGTAATACTTCTTCTGTAGCAGCTTTTAAGATTTGGAAATATAGTTCTCGTGCTCTAGACGCTTTCGGAATAACTTCTATATCTGCCAAGTTAGCACCTGCATAAATGTCCTTTATTCTTTCATTAGCATCAATACCATCCTTCCACAATTCTTCAAAAATAGTCTTAAAGTGTTCCACATAAGCAGGCTCATTACTAATCAGGAGAGTCCGGCTTAATCTACCTGAATCCTTCCTTATTGTAGCGTGGAAGTATTGGTTGTCGACGGCAAAATCCATAAGTGGTAGATTCTTTAAATGTCTTACCTTTGCTCCCGCCTCTAGAAATATTCTGACTAAATCGATACTATCTTTGTCTGTAATAGTGGTGATCAATCTGATAACATCCTTCTGAACGTCTTGTTTTTCTCCTTTTCCTACTTCTGTTCCTTTGCAGGATCTAGCTAATTTTCTCTTGTACAGATCAAAGACGTCTTGATAGATCTGTTGCAATCCTCCAATCGACGAACAGACGGCTCTCTCGGGAGCATTTTCAATTACATATTTTAGATGTTTGGAAATTTCATAGGGATTTTCCAATACTCTCGTCTCATATCTTGTCGATACTCCTTCCTCAATCTCTTTAATTCTCTTATGGGCTGAAATGGCCTTGTCCCATAGGACCTGAAATAAATATAGGTGTTGTTCTACAATATCCTTTAAATTACTATAAAACAACCGCGATGCCGGCTGTGTATTTTCAACTGGACATGATGGAGCAAGGTACTCTTTTTCATTAACCATAAAGTTACCTTTTAATCCATCCAAATGACGAAGCTCATCCACAATTTCCATTAGCTTCTTACACGAAGAAATATTCTCCTCTGTTATTTCAGTAAGGTATCTGAGTTCTATGCCTCTTCTTTTGGCAGCAAGAAACGATTTCCTTATCGGTTCTATTCCGAGGGCTAATGAAGGGCGCGAGCTATCCATGCATGTATCTATTCTGTGGTTTGAATTAGAAAAAAATGCCAATTCCTGATTCACTACATTTTCTTGACCATATGCTATTTCATTACGATCTGGACTACTACCAATATTACTAGTAGTAGGTCTTTCTTGCAATAGTATGAAAAATCAACTCCACCTATATAAGCGCGAGCCATTCAATCTCAGCATCGCCATTCTTAATCTTACACACGAGATCTCTTGCGTAATTAACAGCTATAATCGATTTACGATGAAATCGTTAACCATTCTCCTAAAATGAAATCCTTAGACTGCACAACTCTCAAGTTCGACTAAATCAGACACAATTTCATATGCACTCACTTTTTGATCTGTTTCTGAACTTATTACTTACCACTCGTACCTTACTATTTCATCACTCGAAAGCAATGTATTCTTTTTCTTAACGGGAAGTACGTACAGTCAGAAACGTCTTTTAGTGTACGAAATCTACTATGTTTTCAACCTGTGATGGAGTTACTGGATGATAATCATGTCGCCTTCAGCTCTTATCACTTGTCTTATATGATGTTAGATCGATAAATTCATTTCAACTATTGGATGCGATGTAAATAGCTAATTGATTGGTCATTATGTCAATTTTTTTATAACTGATTTCTTTTGCGTATAAAGTATCTTAGCACGAACCGTGCAGCATGATAGCAAAATGGGCTTTCAATTTCGATTTGTAGCTTTGTGTTGTAACCTAAACTGAAAAAAACAGTATCGAATTGGGCTGATCCCTTTTCCATTATATTATAGCGATTGCCGGAATAACCGATGAAGTTGTTCGCAATTAAGATTTTCATCATCTACTGAAAGCTCCGACTAGGATAGCACGTACTAATAGAAGGGGACCTTATTGCCGCAGCTTGTGCGAAAATAAAAGTATTGTATCCTTCTGTTAATGCCCTCTTCTTCCCGAAAAGGATTGGTATCTATCCCAGAATGGATTTTTTACTACCATCTAATGATCTTACTTCGAATGTCTTCCAGAGCTATTCTAATTTCGTTGTCAAAAGAGGGATTTCGACAATATATTAGCAGATCCTACATCAAAGTGTAGTGGTGTTTCGCAGCAAGCGCTCTTTTCCTAATTTAGAATACATAAGACTTCCTTCATTTGGAGGGTATTGTATGCTTAGTTGAAAGCTTAGTTCCTGACGCTTGATGATAGTACCTCCATATCTCTATATTGGTCTTAGTATGCTAAGTTCGACGCATGAAGGTAATTATTTGCTTCTCGGCAGTACAGATTAAATCCCACAGAATACCTGATTATGTATCATCGGGAAGGGAGACTTCATGAATGACTAAACTTGAGACTAGGAATGTTACCAAAGAGTTCGAAGGAAACAATGTTGCGAATTCTGTGACCGCGCTAGAAAATATAAATCTCCACATCGAAGAAGGAGAGTTCATCTGTTTTGTCGGACCATCAGGGTGCGGCAAGACCACGTTGTTGAACATCCTAGCAGGACTCGATAAACCGACATCTGGCGAAGTAATTTTGAATGGTCAGCCCGTTCAAGAAACTGGGCCAGATAGAATTATGGTATTCCAAGAGAATGCATTATTCCCATGGCTTAGGGTGATAGACAACGTAGAATTCGGTTTGAAAATGGCTGGCGTTGAAAAGGCAAAACGACACGAAATAGCGATGCATTTTCTTGACATGATGCAGTTGAAAAAATTTGCTGAAGCATTCACCTACCAATTATCTGGTGGTATGAAGCAACGGGTTGCGATCGCTCGCGCACTCGTCACGGATCCAGAAGTATTACTAATGGATGAGCCTTTTGCAGCACTTGATTCACAAACAAGAGATCTCCTTATGGTAGAATTACAACTAATCTGGGCGCGAACAAGGAAAACTATTGTGTTTGTTACACACAATATAGCCGAGTCAGTTTGCCTTGGAGATAAAGTTATAATATTTACTAGTAGGCCTGGGAAAGTCAAAAAGGAAGTAGCTATTGAATACAGACGGCCAAGATTAAGCGAAGATAACAACCTGTATAGCTACAGGAGAAAAATTCTAGATGAACTTGCTACAGAAATAATTACAGCTCGTAAAGTCGAGGACACAATATGATTATTCCCTTATTTGTGTAATTTTTCAAGTATTTCTAGACCTGACTGGAAACTATTGGGTGACGTAAGCAGGACTTCACTTGCGAGATCTCCAGCCTGTAATATAAAGTCAACTGCATTATTTTGATATTCTTTCCAATCAAGCCCTATCTTTTCCGCAGAGGTCTGATTATTTTTAGAGGGCACCATGATGCATGCCACTACTAGGATTTTGCGAGATCTTGCTAAATCAACGATTTCACCCAGCTCGGCTAAAGATGCAATCGATTGAGTTACGAAAGCGGTTGGTTTAGCATCTATCTTTTTTTGAATATATGATGGACTCTTAATTCTAGTTGGGATCGTTAAATTAAAATCGATCGCAGAGTTGTATTTCTCATAATATAACATCTTTAACACACTACTAGGCTTTAACCCCAAGTCTTTAGATCCGTCTACAGGATCGTCTCCCATTAGAACGAGCACTCTCTCCACTCCTATTAGGATTGCATCAGATACAAATTGACATATTGAGGTGTAATTCCGATCTCGGACTCTAACGCTACAACCGAGCTTTAGTGGGTTTCCAGTTCTTTTTATGAAATTGGCTGCTGTAACACTAGATATGCGAGGGATCCCAAGAACTGAATCTGTCAAGTGAATTCCGTCTACCAAATGAACCAATTCGGATGCGCGTTTTGTAAATTTTTGAATCTCTTGGTTAAGCAGGACCAAGTCGAAGCGTTGATTTTTTACTATTCTTGGCGGATTTAATTCGAAACTAATCTTCATCGTATCTGCTGATCATCGTAATCTGTGACCTACTATTAAACGCGCGCAGTTCTAACGGTCGTTGTATAGGCTGCTACTAATCTACGAACATCGTTCTATATATCCATTGACAAGGAGGGATTTCTTAAGATATAAAGTTTAATTTCGATGACTCTTCATTATAGTGGATGTTTGGGAAATGCTGAATAAAGAGGCTCTCAATTTTACTCTACAACCGATCTTATCGGAATGGCCCTCGCACTTGACTTTCTTTCCTCTTCTTCGAATGGCTGCTGTTCTTGTAATAATCCACTATACGAATGGGTCGCCACATATTCTCTTGACTAAGAGAAACTCGACACTTAAGACGCACAAAGGAGAAATTGCCTTTCCAGGAGGCGCATTTTCGAAACAAGATAAGTCATTATGTGAAACCGCGATCAGAGAAACAAGGGAAGAGATCGGTCTTATCATTGAACAGAAAGATATTCTGGGAAGTTTGCAATTAGTTCGAACATTAACTTCAAATTTTCATATCATTCCTTTTGTTACCCTGCAGGACAAGATTTTTGAAACTCGAATTCTGATCAATGAAGTACAGAGGATAATTGATGCTCCGTTTTTTGATCTACTGTATACACTAAAAATTGATCTGGGACACCAAACTATGTCTACGGAAAGTCTTTATAGATTCAACTACGAAAACGAGATAATTTGGGGTGCTACTGCCAGAATCTTAAAGCAACTCTATGATTGCCTGACTTTAAAACGTGATTTCTATTGAAAATCGGTTTGTTATCTCGGCTACGGCTAGCGTGGGGTACAAAATTCTAAGGGTCTCACAAAAATGGAATGTATTATCAACGAGAATGAAATATAGCCCTGCTAGCCAATAGGAAAAGCTATAGTGGAATTATAGAAAGATTTGGGAACATGAAACGATGAGTATCCTGTTATATTTTAACCTATATACGCATGCAATACCAATGATATCAATTTACGTCTCGAGTTAGGTTAGCAAATTCTCAGTTAGATCCAGCAGCAGAACTCAGATTACTCAGAAGTTGTACTTATCTCTCCATGTCTGTTGGCTCTAACCTCTAAGGGATTCAACTAGTGACCTAGTAATGTCGTCTTTGGTCATTAACAGATCCATCCAGACTTTTATTAAATCTAGCAAAGAAGCGCATCAAAGTCTGTGGGCTATTCGATCGGTTTGAATTGGACACCTATCGATTACCATTACCATAATTTTTTTACTAACGAACTGATCGCTACTCCTTGAACTAGCTTATTAACGCAATAGCATGTGCTCAGTCAAATAGACCGGCTTTACCAAATCTGCTATGTCAACCCAACATTTTGCAATTTTATCCATAGAATGAATAGAGTTCAAAACTGCAATAGCTGATACTGAATTGGTCAATTCTATCTTCGCGAATAACTCTTTTATCGAGTCCATAATAAGTCTAAACTCATAATACATTTTTATCATTCCCAAGGATTCCGATCTGTTCTTTTTGGTGAAAGCAGACACAGATTTTTCCTGCATCTTTTCTATGTACATGCCTGCTTCGCTAATCTCGTCCACAATTCTAGTGCGAGAAATAGATGGAAAAGTTGATGCAAATTCACCAATATAGTCACCAGCACTTTCGAGATGGTTGGCTGCTATTCGATAATCCAAGATGTCGATATTGCTCAAATTAAGCTTGCGTGCCAATTTCTGATCTACCATTGCGCTGCGTATTAACCTGACGAGCAGAAAGTACTGCCTGTCAACTTCATCGTCCCGACTAGAGATCAACTTCTCTATTCCGTTCGCTTTCAGCCTTAGGCCATCCAAGGCATCTCGGTACATTCCTGCGACAATCGAGTTCATTCGCCGGAGGATTTTCTCTGCATCTAAAGTATTCGCATCAAGTAAGAACTGTGCAGCAATGTTTGAATTATCCTCATCCACAATCTCTAAACCCACGAGTTTTCGCATCGTTAGCTTTATCTGCTCTCGGTGTTCGAAAAGGATCTTAATCTTGCCTTTAATACTTATATCCGTGTACCCCAGAAGGTAGGCGCCGTATATTTGATTGATCAGGCTGTCAACAGAAGATTCGTTGTACAAAATAGTAACATCATTTATTTGGGAGTCACTTGCTTCAGACGGAAATAAGGAGATTGAATTGTCTTCATTAGTTTCAATGAACACTGTATTTCCCTTATCCAGAGAGTTAGTTCTGACCCAGTCGCTGGGCAAAGATATTAGCATGCTACTGCCTATTTTCTGCAATCTCCTTGCATACTTCAAGTTAATATTTTATACTAATTTATACTAATTAAACATTGTTTTTATATTTTATGTACTCTATAAACTATCTGTGTCAAAAGTCGCTACAGCCAAGGCCTTTAGCCCAGGCCATATAACGGGTATTGCTAAAAGAGCTTCTGTGCCAGGTCGGCACCTTCTACATCATGGATCTGAGGGTGCAGGATTTTCGATCGATCGAGGAGTCACAACCACTGTCAGCCTCTTCGACGATCGTCCCTCAGGTTATCAAATCTCTATTAATGGGATGACTGTTGAAGACGCAGAAGTATCACAATTAGTTTTACGACAATATCTGAAATTTATTAAGCGGCCATGTTATATTAAAATTGAGCATGACGTCGAGATCCCCATTGGCTTTGGACTAGGATCTAGTGGAGCATCAGCTCTAAGTCTTTCATTTGCTCTTAACGAGGCAGCAAGGGTATGGCTTAGTGCAGAAGAAGCCGCGCAAATTGCTCACTGGGCAGAGATTGTATGCAGAACAGGATTAGGCACCGTGATAGCAGAATATATAGGAGGTTTCGAGACTCGAACACGTGCTGGAGCACCAGGGATAGGCATAATTAGGAAAATTGAACTCAAGGGCTATAGGGTGATCATATTCTGTATGGGCCCAATTTCTACTAAATTGATCCTATGCGGTAATTCTAATTTTAGATCTGGATTGCAAGATGACACTCTGCCCACGGTGAGCATAAAAGATTTTGTAACAAAGTCCTACGAGTTTGTATCAAAGATGGGTTTGACAGAAGGACGATGCAAGGAACCAATTAACACTTTGAGAACACACGGTTTTGACTCGAGTGTGGCGTTGTTCGGCGACACGATTTTCACAATAATTCCCGAAGACCAGGTCTTGGAGGCAGAACGGTGTCTTGGTGGCCTCAATGGTCAATTATTCACATGCGGTATAGATAATATCGGAGCAAGAGTGCTGTAAATTATTAATGAATGGAAACATCCCATTGAGCCATCCACGTTTGAAATCACTTCTCGTTCGAGAGAAGCTTGTTAGTGGTTTCGAGAGAGGATTGGTCGCTGCAGAGGGTTTGATAGCTCATGGGAGGGGAGAGGCATTCGATTACCTACTAGGCGAGCAGACTACCAGATCTGCCCGTGTTGCAATAACGGCGGCATCGATCGAGTTGTTACTCGCAAGACATCCTGTGATTTCTATTAACGGAAATGTTGCTGCAATTTGTGCAAAGGAAATTGTCGAGCTAAGCAAAGTTACGAATGCACTCTTAGAGGTAAATCTTTTCTATAGAGACGAAAGACGAGAGCGATCTATTGAAAAAGAACTAATCAACAACGGCGCAAGAAAGGTTTACGGGGTCGGTTCACGTGCATCAGCAAGAATATCTGAGCTGCACAGTGAGCGGCGAAGAGTTGACCCTGATGGTATCTACTTGGCTGATGTCGTTATTGTCCCTCTTGAAGACGGGGACAGAGCGGAGGCCCTTGTCAAGATGGGCAAAAAGATTATCGCAATAGATCTTAACCCGATCTCTAGGACTGCAAGAGTAGCTCAGATTACTATAGTGGATAATATCATCCGGGTATTGCCAACTATGGTTTCCATCGCAAGAGAACTCAGATGTCTCGACGATGAAGCGACACTCACTAAAATTATCAAGGAATTTGATAACAAAGAGAACCTTGAACAATCGTTAAGAATTATTCGAGGGGGCAAAAATGGACTGCTATCGCCAAAAAAATTATAACATTTCCAATACGCCTGTCAGAAAAAATAACGTCAATGATATTCTTTCGCTAAAGAAAAAAGGAGAAAAAATCGCCGTTTTGAGTGCTTATGATTATTCCACCTCGTTAATCTGTGACAAGGCAGGTGTTGATATTCTCCTCGTAGGTGATAGTGCAGGTATGGTAATGCTGGGTTACGAAAGTACAACACCAGTTGGCATAGAGGAAATGCTTGTATTTTGTAAAGGGGTATCTATGGGAACAAAACGGGCAATGGTGGTGGCTGACTTGCCTTTCGGTTCTTATCAACCTAGCACTGGAGCAGCCATAGAAAATGCTATAAGATTTATAAAAGTTGGATGCGATGCAGTAAAGCTTGAGGGGGGATCTGAATTAGTGGATAAGATCAAGGCATTAGTTTCTGTTGGCATTCCGGTCATGGGTCATATCGGACTAAAACCTCAGACTTCTTCTTTATGGGAGGGCTACAAAGTGCAGGGTAAAACAAAAGATTCATCTATAAAACTAATTGCAGAGGCCAAAGCCCTCGAAGAAGCAGGCGTATTCAGCATAGTTCTCGAAATGGTAACAAGCGAAGTTGCTAAGATCATCTCAAAAAACCTTTCAGTGGCAGTTATTGGAATAGGTTCTGGTTCTGGTTGCGACGGTCAAATCTTGGTATTACATGACATGCTCGGGGTATATGAAGATATTAGACCGAAATTCGTCAAACGATACGCAGACTTGTCTAATTCTATTTTTCAAGCCGTCTCAGGATATAGATCAGATGTCAAAAGTAGGAAATTTCCAGAAGAGCAGAATGTCTTTCATATGAATTCTAATGAATATAGGGAACTGCAAAGAGAGTTACAAAAAGATAGTTGAGATGCGGATTGTACTTAAGAAAAAGAAAAACACATCCATCTAAAGACATTGTAGGCACGCAAGGAAAAGAAATTTTCGGAAAAAAAATAGTACTTTGTGTTACGGGCAGTGTCGCCGCGTACAAGGCGATCGACTTAGCACGTTTACTGATGCGACACGGAGCGGATGTCTATGCAGTAATGTCTGAATCATCATCTTCTATGCTGATCAAAGCTGATATCATGAAGTGGGCGACAGGCAACGAAGTTGTGACAAAATTGACTGGAGAATTAGAGCATATAGTGTTGGCTGATACGAATATGTCAGATCTCATTCTTGTTTACCCATGCACGGCTAATACCATAGGTAAAATTGCGAATGGAATAGATGATACAACTGTTACTTCTGTTTTGACTGTCGCTCTCGGTTCGAGAACCCCTATCATTGTTGTGCCAGCTATGCATGAGTCGATGTATACAAACGACATTATTGCAAAAAATATCGAGAGGTTAAATGGTTTAGGCGTAAAATGTCTAGAACCGTCTATCTCTGAAGGCAAAGCTAAGATATTGGAACCGGATTTAGTTTTGCAATCGGTTATACGAGAACTTAATGTGACATATTCATTGTTATTGGGGAAGAACATCTTAGTGACGGCCGGCAGCACACTAGAGCACATAGACCCTGTTCGAGTTATCACGAATCTGAGCTCAGGCAAAATGGGAAATGCAATTGCAGATGGAGCGGTGCTTGCAGGCGCAAATGTTACGCTTGTATATGGTCATGGATCGGATGGGATGCGGGATTCACCAAGAATAAGAAATGTGATCAGAGTAAGCACTCGCAGAGAAATGGAGACGACTGTATTATCGGAATTATCCTCAAAGAGATATGATATTGTTATTTTCTGTGCTGCGATAACGGACTTTGCACCTCAACACACATCGCCTAAAAAAATAGAGACTAAAAAAGGTAAAATTGCATTACCACTGGTACCTACGGCAAAGATAATAAATCAGGTTAAACATATCAGTAGAAATAATAAACTATTTTTAGTAGCGTTCAAAGCAGAACACAATGTCTCCGACTCATACCTCATTAATAAGGCTTTTCAGAAGTTGCAGGAGTGTGACGGTGACTTAATAATCGCCAATGATTTAGGTAGAGAAGGTTGTGAAGCTGGTTCTGACAAGAACGAAGTTTTCATAATAGATAAGCAGAAGAAGGTTATTCATTTACCACTGCAATACAAACAACAAATAGCCAGAAAGATACTTGATTCAATTGCAGATCGAATCCAGTAGAAACATTTGGTGGTATGTAATTTAATACGGATGAACCATGATCAAGATAAGATAAATTTTCACATCCCAAATATTCATTAGTATCTACTCTGGTTCCGTAAGGAGACGGTTTTGTCATGACTCGTAGTAATTAACTGGCATCTATAGACAGCAGTGATTTGTGACATTGAGAAAATTAAGTTCTTGTAGGGCGCGGCACAGTGTAGCACTCTGTAGTAGAAACACGCCCTTTAGCTGTAGTCTCCGCACGACCCACTAATCCCAAGTCATAACGCTGAGATTAGAGGAAAGACGAAGCGTGGTCAATTGTGGGTTGGCTTCTGCAACGCGAAAAAAGAAGAAATTTTCAAATTGGAAGAGGGATCCTCAAAACGAAAAAGATAAGATGATAAAACACACATAAACGGTCTACTTTAACCGATCACTAGGAGATCTTTCGTGAATGCGTTCAAGTTCTTCGCCTGCCCGTTATTTACAATGATACTGTCCTCAATCCTCACACCAAACTTCCCATCTATATATATCCCAGGTTCGATGGTAACGGCCATGTTTCTCCTTAAAACCTGTTGGTTTGGATTCCTCAGCCATGGCGGTTCATGGATACTAAGACCTATCCCATGTCCGGTTGAGTGGATAAATTGGTTTCCGTATCCACGATTACTAATCAATGCCCTGCATTCTTTGTCTACTTGCTCGCATAGAACTCCTTCTTTAGCATAATCAATTCCTACTTGTTGAGACTGTTTGACTACTTCATACGCCTCTTTGGTTTCAGGTCTCGTCCTGCCTAATGCAAAAGTCCTAGTTGCGTCAGCTATATAGAAGGCATACCGGAGAGTCAAGTCTACTACGACCATATCGCCATCGACGAATTTACGATCAGAAATCTGTGAATGGGGGAGAGCTCCGTTTGGACCGCCCGCGATTATCAAAGGATTCAAAGTTGATTTATGACATGCAGTATTGGCATCCATCTGCATAGCTTCAAATATAAGCTTAGCCTGCAAAGTACGCTCTGATAGTCCAATTTTGACTTCATGAGTGCATATTTCGTATAAATCATCGAGAACCTTGGCCGCCTTAGATATCGCATAAATTTCGCTCTCGTCCTTAATCATCCGTCCTTCAACTAACGTATCTGGATTAACAATAAAGTGTTTTTCGGAGCTTCTCGTTTGAATTGCTTGGACGGTAGAGTAGTCTGCATCATCTGTACATATTACTTTATCTTTAGCCTCATTGATAAACGTGTCAATTAATTGAAATCCTCTGTCCGAAAAAATGATTTCGCAGTCTTTCGAATCCTGTTCAGCTCTGGAAGCCTCTAACTTGGGAACAATCAACTTTGTTCTATCATTACTGCAAATAGCAATCGCCTCGCCCCAAAAATTGGTAAGATAAAACACATTTTCGGGTTGAAATGCGGCAACAGCGTTGAACCCTTTTCCTGATGCAATATCTATGAGTCTTGAGCGACGGTTTTTCATTGCCAAGCGTACTACGATCGGACGGGTTTATGACCGTACTGCACCTCTATCAAGAGAATATAGCTACAGCGATTCAAACAGCGTGGGAAACACATCTACAGCATAACAACAATGTCTTTACTGACTGTATACACTAATTCTATAACAAAAAGAGTGGCTATAACTATTGCCCCCGTAAAAAGAGATTTTCTTGCAGATAAACTTTGCAGTCTTTTGAACAACCGATCCTTAGAGTCTAGTGGAGGTTCCTTGAAGTAATCCGGATATTCATTACCCAATTTCAAGCTCTTATCTATAGTATCTTTGATCTCATTAGATCTTGTTCCCAAAGGAAATTGAAACTCCGCTGGCAGCCTAAGCCCTACTTGCAAATCCTTTAACAAGAACGAAATCGCATTCATATGCTCTCTTTTTTTTATAATCTCTATAGTTAAAGCAAAGAGGAAAAGAGAACTTACGCCAAGTGCAGCAATACGTGGCCAACCTTCTAGATACGGACTATAGGCAGCAACAATGACCTCTGTCATAATTGCTACCGCAATAGTAGGAACTTGCCATATTATATCGTTAAAATGACCAGTTCTCAGTCAGTCAGTCTGTCATATTGTATTTTCATTAGATCTTTTTCCTCGTTTGTATATTGTTTACTTCCGTGTTGTGGCGCCATACACCTTATGGTACTGGCCTATACATATTAATGTGAGGGTCCTGTTTAATTAATCGCTATACTGTGCTCTTTTGAGACCGATTAGTTCACGGAGATTCATGTATCTCTTATGCCGTTCTATCTCATCATAGGGACCGAGTGTAATGTAATACTTCACAATTACATTGAATGATAGTTGTAATTATAAATACCGGAAGGTAATTCGCTAACTTATCCGACATGGAATACCTAGTTATGCTACCTGGTCCTACGAATGTACCAGATCGAGTGATGAATGCTATGCTAACACCTATTTTCAATCATAGAAGCGATGACTTTCGTGTTCTTTACAAGGCCATCGTCGAAAAGACGCAAAGTGTATTCCAAACACGTAATGATATCGTTTTGTTGACTACATCAGGGACGGGTGCAGTTGAAGCATCGGTTATCAATATAGTCAGAAAAGGTGATAAAGTGATTATCCCTGTTAACGGCGAATTCGGAACACGACTTGCAGACTTGATTGATAGCTGGGGTGGTCATGCAATAAGAGTTAAGGCTCCGTTCGGTCAGAATCCCGAGTATTCAGACATTGAAGAAGCTTTCGATCGCAATAAGGACATTAAAGCCATATATGCAGTTTACAACGAGACATCTACTGGAACAACCCTGCGATATATGGACAAGCTAAGTCAATTATGTTCCGAAAGTGGTGCCTTTTTCATTGCAGACGCAGTTTCAATTCTGGGTGGCGACGAATTACCGGTCGATAAATGGAATGTGGATATCTGTGTTACGGCTTCCCATAAGGCACTGGCAGCGCCACCAGGAGTATCTCCCATGTCGATTAGCCTGAGAGCCAAAAAACATATGCAAGCCAATCCCCCTCCAACACTATACCTTAACTTAAAAAGATACTTCAAGTATTACGAAGAAAATTTTGAAACCCCTTTCACTCCTGCGTTGCCTCTCTTCCATGCTTTCAGTGAAGCACTCGACATGGTTCTCGAAGAAGGATTGCACAAAAGAATTGCGCGTCACAAAGCCTGCGCAGATGCGTTTTATGAAGGTCTGAATGCGATGGGCCTATCTCCTTTTGCGAAGCAAGATGCTAGGAGCAATGTAGTAATTGCTGTCAATTATATGCCCGGAATGGATGACAAGAAATTTAGAGGATTGCTATCACAACAATTTAGGATACTTGTTGCAGGCGGCTTTGGTGACCTAAAGGGGAAAGTGTTCCGAATAGGAAGCATGGGCGAGGTTAATAAGTATCATGTGATGAGAACCTTGTCCTCTATTGCATACGTGATGAATATTTTGGGATTAAATGTAAGTCCAGATGCAGCTTCTATTGCACTAAAAAGACTGGAAAATGCTATGTAACCTTTTCTGGTACCATCGTTTCCATGAAACTTAATATATGGTAAATCGATGTCAAAGTTCATGACTTTAGAGAAGGGTTCACTTATATTGATAGATTATACCGCTAACATTAAAGACACTAACAAAATTTTTGAAACCACCATTGAAGAAGAAGCCAAAAATTCAGACTTCTACGACCCGACACGCAAATATGGACCAAAACTTGTCTCTGTTGGTGAAGGCTGGGTTTTAAAGGGTCTAGACGAAGCTTTGGCAAAAGCAAACAGTGGTGATAAATTCGATGTAGAGATATGTCCAGACAAAGGATTTGGAGAAAGAATCCCGAACAAGGTGAGAATGATCGCTCAGAGGAAACTAGGAGACAAAGCCGACGAAGTCAAAATAGGCGACGAGGTACAAATTGATGAACGCCCTGGTATTGTTAGATTTGTAGGATCAGGAAGAGTTCAGGTCGATTTCAATCACCGATTAGCTGGTCGGACCTTAACATATAAAGTGAACATAATAAAGAAACTCGAAAGTGATAATGAGAAAGTGCTCTCATTGATGAAGAGAAGACTCGCGCTTGACGATGAAAAGATAAAATTTATTGTCGAAGGAAGAAATTTAACTATCGAGTTCCCAGAAGAAGCTTTTTTGACTGAAGGATTACAGGTTATCAAGCGTGGAATAGCCAGTGATATCTTCAAATATGTAGGCATCACAAACGTTAAATTCATAGAAAATTACAAATTGGCCGATTCAGAGTCTAACAAGGAGTTAGAACACGACCGTTCTAAGAAAGAAGTGAGCACTATGGAAGTGTCTAGAAGCGATTAAGAGTGAAGGGTGCGCGTAACGACTTTTGCTACAAATTAAATAACCTTGACCGACCTAGCAAGTTCTAGTGCAGAACTTTTGTTTAAATTAGCCTTACTGAGAATTGTATACCTGTCAGGCCTTAGCGATTGAGCCGCTAGCAAGCATACCACTAGCTGCTTTTCATTCAATCTTATCTGTTTTGCTTTTGTTGGAGCACCAACTCGTTCCAGAGTTTCTACAATAACCTCCCAGTCGACGTTATGAAGTTTAGCCATCATGATGGTACCAATGCCGACTCGTTCACCATGAAGCCCATAATTCTGGCCAACGATGTATTCTATTGCATGACTGAAAAGGTGTTCCGCACCTGAACAAGGCCTACTGCTTCCTGCAATGCAAGCTGCGACTCCGGCGCTGATAAGAGCCTCCACAATTATCCGAATTCCGGATCTACTTCTGACTCGTAACTTTTTTGATTCGTTTAATATAATTTTTGCACTCATATATGCAAGGTTAGCTGCATAGCTTCCAAAATATTCATTTTTCTCATCTCTTGCAAGTTCCCAATCCTTGACCGCAGTAATCTTTGCGACAAGGTCACCACACCCGCTTGCCATTAAGCGGACTGGTGCTTCGGCAAGCAATGTGGTGTCGGCTAAAACCCCTAATGGAGTATTTGCTCTTACTGAATATGGTTTTTTGGAGCCCCTTATGGACACGAATGGGCTAGAAATTCCATCATGTGAAGCTGATGTAGGGACACTGATGAATGGTTTATTTATCTGAAACGCGGTCATTTTGGCTACGTCAACTGACCGTCCTCCTCCAAATCCTATAATGAAATCTGGCATATCCTTTGCAAGTGATTTCTTTAACTTATTAACAGAAGTCATGGATGAATCAACTACAATGTACCATCTATCATCTATTGCCATTGCTTGAAATGACGATTTACAGTATCCACTTGCTCTTTTTTTTACTGTATTACCTGTTACAAAGGCGACCTTTGATGATGCATAACCAATATCTCTGACGAACTCACCTAGGCTGGAAATGACGCCATCGCCGATCAAAATCTTTCTGGGTAATTCCATCAAATGAGTAGGTGGTGAGGTCAAGGCATCAACCTTAAGTAGGAGATGTATTTAATCTTGTTTGCATGAAACTAGTATATGTGAAATAACATCAGTTAGGCACGACTTCAGATAGCTCTAAATATTAAATCTCTCTTTTTCAAGCATTGGCCGTCTTAACTCGTTTGCAATCTTATATGTGAAAGTGTCACTATGTCTGCTCGGACCTGCCCATTAATCTATACTTTCTAGATCGTCTTACGGTTTGATCCGTTAGATCCTGTATTCGTTAATTATGCAATTTTTATTTTCAAGCATATGCCAGGTCATCGTAATCATCTGTCATAAGTGTTTGGAAACATTAGGGACACGATCTCTTCATAGTTGCTTTTTAGTTACTTGTTCAAATGCATCTAGGAAGTGTATTATGCAATAATGCCAAACAACGTAAGCTACCGTAATCAAAGCCCGGTTCAGTATACAGCTTTTCTGGTGAGCTATCAAGAAAAATATTATGTTGCTACTACTACTGCACAGTATTAATAACATTATCATCACTACTACTGCACAGTATTAATAACATTAATACAGTCGAAAATGTATTGGTTAAATCCTGGGACTAACTCCCTCGACTGGAGATGGATTTAGTTCTACACTCTATTGCTTTCCCATGTTAAGTTTCGGATTTTGTCGCAGGGGTGTTAGATTTTTGACTCGAACAAACAGTTTGCGATTGTTCTGCTTTGTCATTCTTCGTCCGCTTGTTAAGGCAGAATAGTTTGTTGCTGTGTAGCGTTCTGTAGTGATGCTGGTCGTGTTTCTAATACCATATTCAGATTCATTATCTGGCCATGTCTGTTTACGGTCAGCGCTACATTATCCCCAATTGATTTATGCAAGTCGATATAATTGATGAGATCATCTATACTCTTCACATGATGTCCATCGATTCCTGTTATAATGTCACCCAAATTTTGGGCATTCGAAAAGTTGTTTTGTGTTACCCCCTGTAGACCTGCTTTTTGTGCAGGACTGCCCGTTTGGACTGAACCGACAACTACCCCCTTACCATTTCTTGGTAGACCTGCAGCTTGTGCCATATCTGGAGTCACGGCGCCACCAGAAATACCTAACCATGGGTGATTGTAAGTTCCAGTTTGAACTATCGTTGGAACTTCCTTGATTATCATATTTGATGGAACTGCAAAACCTATTCCAGAAAATTCACCAGTAGCAGAATTAATTGCGGTATTTATTCCTACTACTTGTCCTAATATATTGAGCAAGGGTCCGCCAGAATTACCAGGATTAATTGGAGCATCTGTCTGAATTGCGCCGGGTGTAGAAAACCCTGAATCAGGGTTTGGCAGTAGACGTCCCATTTGACTAACAATACCAGTTGTCATCGTATCGCTTAGCCCAAATGGATTACCTATAGCTATTACTTGTTGTCCTACTTGCAGAGAAGAAGAATTTACAATTGCTAGAGGAATGAGATTTTCAGGTGAGAAATTATCTGTAATTTGTAATACTGCAATATCGCTCGAAGGGTCTTTTCCTATTACTTTTGCTCTATATGTATTTCCATCTACAAATGTTACATCAGCTGTACTAGCTCCATCAATTACATGATTATTGGTGATTATGCGTCCTTCCTTATCGTACACAAATCCAGAACCCAGTCTTGTAGATTGACCACCTAAAGGATTACCATTTATTATAATTTGCAAATTAGGATTTGGTGTCCTAGCTGTGATTTGAACAACAGAATTCTCAACTTGCTTGAAGATAGTGGTAAGGTTTGTAGTTTGAGTGGTAGATGGTAAGGCTATATTCTTGAGTGAACCTTGATTTGTTTCAGAAGACGACTGTTGAGTGACAGGTGATGATGGCTGTTCTGGATTATTTCCGCTTATTGTTTTTCCATTATTTTGGAAGTATGTTATAGCAGCAGCGACGTTTGATAAGCTGTTTTGTATGGCTTTGGTATTGTCAAAAATTGACCCTTGCATTATTATTGTAACAACTAGTGAGAGTACCGTTACAAGCAAAGCTATTTCTGTTCTTTTGCCCATTACTACATATAATGAAAAAAGAGTATTTATATGTTGCCAAAAATGTCTTCTTTACATTATATTCTTGCCCTTTTAATTCAAGCCTAGAATTTTCTTAAAAGCATTGTTAGAAGATAGACGCCAATCCGAATCCACCAACACTACTATTCAGAGATCAACACAGAACTAAATACATAATGAACAATACGACTATTTCTACTACAATACCCACCGAATAACCAACCTTACTATAATAATCGATGGTTTCTACAAAGCCGAACAATAATAATACGATAAATAATATTCTTAGACAGTATACTAGCTAGTTAGTATACTTGGATAAATAGACACATAAATATTTGCCCTTACTCCCAGTTAATGGAGAAATCGCTATCTTATTCTCATCTGCAACGTGGATTAATTGAAACTTCATTTTTGTTGACTTGTCTCGGAGATGAACGTTAGTAGTACTAGTTCCTTTTTTTATAGTGGGAATTAAGTAATTCAAGTAAAACAGATTGCCAACTGGGTAATCGGTATTTACAAAATAGTTCTTTCTTCCAGATTTCGCGTTACCCCGTCTAGATTGACCGACAATAAGTTTCCCTCCTGTATCAACTACAGCAGCAAAAGTAATATCTGCATTAGATGATAACGCAATGAAGCACATCTTGCGTAAATAGTCCCGTCCTTTACCCATCAAATTTTTGATTCAATAATAATAATATTAATCAATTTGCTACAAAATTACAGAACTGAGTATTTGACTGATAATCGAAAAAATTCCTCTAGATAAATGCTAATAATGGCGGTCGTATCACTATCGTCCATATTATTCCTTCTGATCCCTCAATTTAATCGTGACGCCACCTGCATTGCATATATTACCACACTGCCAACAATAGCTTGCCCTCTTTTGTTTTCCAGAACTTTGCAAATTGAGTTAGATTTTCTTGTCTATATATCCAGAATCAGAAGAAGGTTTGAAGTCGACTACGCCATTGATATCCAACAAATCTTTCTCTTTTGTCATTTCCTTAGCATCTTCTGTCTCGCTATCTTCATTCATACATTTTTGATAAAACTTGCAATATGGGCATTTGGTGTTTCTTGTGGCATCTACTAGTCTTGGTAGAATGGAAACATTGTTTTCCTGAAGTGCTTTTACGAATAAGGTCTTGCGTCTAACCATCTCATTTTTCAGGATCTCTCTTGCAATGTCTTCTTTTGGTAAAAGAACTTGCCAGCTTTCAATACCCACATCTTTGCCATCATATGGCCTGAAGAAATAATCTCCTATCGAATCGCACTTCATCCATCTTAATTCCCGGGTATTATATCTTATAGAGATAATTCCTTTCTCTATACCGGTCATAGCAAGGTAGTACAATAGCTGTCTGAGGTAAGTTGTGAATTTCTGATCTGTAATATCGAGACGTTTACCAGCGACTGTATCTTTTAGTTCTACTATTACGCTCTGTTCTTTTGATTTTAGTTCCATTGATTCTCCTCCTACCTCTCCTTTTTTTTCATTCATAATATCCGGATGTGCAATCAATCCATCCATCTCTAATTCAGCTTGTGCAACTCCCATATCAGCTAGATTGGTTATGACGAATTCGCTTGCTTCTCCTCTTACAAAATGATGAACTGATTCGTTTGAGATAGGATCCATTTCTGGAAACTTACGTGAATAATACTGTTTTCTTATGCAATTACTCGGCAGGATATCTGAAACATGAATACTCGAATCACCAAGTCTTCGTCTTTCCTCGTATCTTTTATTGAGATTCTTCCGTAAAAGGTCTGTGAACTCTGGATTTCTCCTTATAGTTATTGTCATTCTTTGACTTCTTTTTCTATGACAGGTAGTAATTCTAATTCCTTTCGCAATTCTGAACCACTGATCCATAATATTTCATTCTATCATCTCCCTTTTTCTTTGCAATGATATAACCAATCGGCGAATTATACGTACTTGCACCCTCTAGTTTTAGTTGTCCTATCGGTGATTTGGAAAAGCAAGACATCCTCTAGTCTTAGTTAGCAGCAGAAGAGGTGCGGGAGTGCTATATAACTGTAATCTAGGCAACATTTTAATTACGATATGGCAATTCGGAGCTTATGCAAGGAGTTCAAAAAATAAAGTGCGCCTCTTGTGGTGTTATGTTTATGTCTGAAGCTGGCAGAACGACATGCCCCTCATGCTCTGAGAATCAGTCACATGGTCACGATAATATGGGCAGTTGTGGTTGCGGACATAGCCACTGACTTTTTTTTACTAGGTGAGTATCCAGAGCAATGTTAACTGTTATCAAATGTCATTGAGTGAATGAAATAAAGACGTATCTTGGCGATATGTGGATATCTATAACGCATTCTGTATTTTAAACGAGCTTCATATCACAATATATTCAAATTTTCTAACCTTTTTGTTCCTACCATCTCACGAAGCTGATTGTATACCTGCAAGAAATGCATTCCCCTTCTTGTAATTCTATAAGTTCGCCCTTTCAGTCCACCATACTCTAACAAATCATTTTTGAGCAAGAACGGTAAGTAATCATACAACTGCTTTGAAGTTATCGACGCAGAATACATTATTTTTATTTTAAGTACACCATCTCTTTGATTAGCAGCCTCTAAGATTAGCGCAATTATTTCGGTCCTACTTCTGTATTTTTTCATATAGAGCGTGATCTTTAGATGATGTCCTCTCTATGTATGTATTTGTAATATCAATGATATAGTAGGGTATAGTTCGTTGAAAGACATCTATAAGACCTTTTTATGATTCTCCAGGCTTTGTAGAAATCATGCTTTTGATAGATTCAGTCAAAGCTTTCTAGAAGCACTTAACACAATGGATATTGAAGGAATCTAAGTACGTTAGACTGGTGTATATAATATATCGTGTTTTAAGAAATTCAAGAACACCACTGTTTCTTCATCGAAAGAGCAACCATGTAT
>JBAVTY010000408.1:0-1597 GCA_049696495.1 Candidatus Nitrosopolaris sp. | reverse complement strand
ACCTCTTTTTCACTTGATTTACATCTCGTGAGTCAGCAAGTCGGACTCTTGCAGATTATCCACCATTAATTAGAAATGTCACCTATATACACCCTTACGTGATTTGTTGTTTAATTTTCATCTTTACTGCTTCTCGACCAGATACATTTTAGAATCAGAATACTCACAACAAAGACGCCAAAGAGATTTGAGTTGCGTAAATCTACACTGTATTCAAATCCTGCATATATAATTCCCAACAATCGTACTTTATCTCGTTCACCTTCTTTAGGGGGATTTTGGGATTTTTTATAAAAATTATCATCTGCTAAAAAAACGGGGGAACCTGATAACCCAGGATATATTCCACCGCTTACTAGACTATACTATTCCTATTAGAAAATAAAAATTTGATAAATCAATGACATTAGGCCATATGTGGTACCATCTACCGCATAAACTATGGCGGCTGGCCAGTGGTTAGTGGTTGCTGTTGCTGTTGTTATTTGTACATAAATTATGCCAGCCCCGGCTGGGATTAGATCCCATGAGCGAGGAGAACTTTGATAGTTACCTGAACTCCGAGATTATGTAACTAAGTGTTATATTTTTTATAAAAAGTTTTAATAATTAATGCTGCATATGAGTGAAGGAACAAAAGCTATTCGGTTTCAATCCGACTGTCTGAAAAACAACATGACAGTATACCTGATTCTACCCTTTTTGCCGACCAACACTGAACCTTGATAACCATGTCAGGATTCAATCATATCTTAGTCAGTTGTCGAGCCAACATGGACTTTCGAAGAAGTGAGACACTATCCAATAGTGTCAGGAGAAGCTTTAATAGTGTTTGCAACACCTTCACTACCTGAGAATTCGTAGGCTGTATTGCGGTTCTACAAGTAACTTTACCAATTGTGTTGGTTATTGTTGATTAATACCCTGTGAGCCCAATCGATACTAACCTCTTCCTTTCTTAATTTCTCGAAGTATTGCTTGGCCAGTACATTATCTTTAGATGCCTCTTGTTGTATAAACTTGAATTTGATTAATTGGCTTGGCCTAAGTTTTATTTCCTTGGCTAACTGATGAACAGTTACGGAGAGAAACTAGCTAATGCTATAATATACTGGATTATATTTTGTTTGCCGCATGTTTATTTTTTGATAACCTTCTTTTACCAGCTTATATTCAGTAATATACTAATCTCATATCTAGAAATTGATCCTGTAACTGTATCTATGGTATTAGGGGCATTCTTATCGTTAAGTAAACCGATAGGAGGAGTGTTCTTTGCAGTTGAATTCTGGAAGATAGCCAGAACCATAAGTTATGAAAAAAATATAAAAACATACATGATTATTGCTGGCTGTGGTATATTTTTAATATTTAGTGCAAATCAAGGAGAAGCGCAAATTACTGGCCCCTATCCTCCTTTTGGTGTTGCAACGTTGACAGCTTTGAATACTGCTGCATTTTTGATGTTACTAGGTGTGCTGCTTCCATACATGGTCGACATTTTAGGTTCCTGACATGGTTGACACTCCAGTCTTGGAGTGTAATAACAAGTGGATATAATAGAAAATAGGTACAGAATGATAATCGAGCCTGAACG
>JBAVTY010000407.1:0-2391 GCA_049696495.1 Candidatus Nitrosopolaris sp. | reverse complement strand
TATTTAGTATTTCATCTCTCACTACAAAAGTAAAGTCATTATTTGAAATCGGTGGAATTGCAGGAGGATTTTTGGTATTCATTTCATCTCTTTATGATCCGGTATATCTAGAATTTAATCGATACGGCATTAACCTCTACTGTCAATAATATGTTAAAATAGGCCCCCGTATTTTTTTTATTTTTTAAGACAAGACAGCATTGAAGGTTACTTACAATATTCTGGTTTTTCAACACAAATCACGTGTTGAGTTCCGTATATTGGAGTGTTTCCTAAGTGGTTGTTAGTTCTTGATGGATCAAAGCTGGTTGCTAATTTGCCAATTTTTACACAATCTCTTATATCTCTTAGAATAGTACAGTTAAAACTAGAGGAGCTGCTAATAGGGAGAGGGAGAGGCAGTAAGTGATCTACTACATCTCTGCTGCCTAATGCACCAGAGACGATATCATCCTCTCCAATCTAACTATTCGGTGCCTAGACCTCGTCTTTTCAATCTCTAACATATTTATCTCGTCTCTAAGGTTTTCTGCTTTCGATTGCAGGCTTTGTAATTGATTGTGTTTAACAAAATGTTTTTCCATTCCTAGGTCTTTTACTATTTTGTGTAATCTTAACAGGTCATGAACATCATACTTAGCTTCTTCGCCTGGGCTAGGCTATACATACCATCAAGTACTTGATCAACTGGTAGATCTAATGCAATTGCTACCTCAACAGGGCTGTTGAGTTCCGAAAACAATTTGATAGCCTGGGTAGTCTTCGATTTTGATTTAATATCATGATCTTCTAAGTGTCCTCTTTCTCCATCTGCTTCCGACTTTACCTTGTTTGTGATAGAGCCTATATCTCGAAAGGACATGTGCATAAGTTTAGCAATTTCCCTTGTCGACCTATTCTCCTTGTAAAGTCGGTTTCAGCCCTGCTCATGTCTAGTGGCGAAGCCAAGTTTTACTTCATATGTAATATAATAACAAGTTCCTAATAGCTGTTGTCATCTGTTACCATTCAGCTTACTGCTGCTACCATCATGTTTTCAGCTGCTTCCAACTGCTACCCTCTGTTTCCTGAGGGATTAAACTGTGCGAGAACTATGCATGCTATACCCCCCAGTACGGTGTGTATTATGACAGCAGTTGGATTACATATGTCAGTACATTAGCCAATGATGATAGTCGCCTAGCGTCGGAACACTCTGTAAGGCTTGCGCCCGTAACAGGATACCCTCGGCATGTACCGGCGATGCCAACGTTACAAGCAAAGGCGTAATTCCAAGACCTATTGGAGGAACATATTTCGAACATGCTATTAACGTGATTGTGCACTTCGAAGAGTCCATGTCGTATCCTCAAGCGTTTAAGGCATAAACACTACGAAAACAAGACGCATGCTGTTATTGGATGGTTCTTGAAATGGGCAGAATAACACCATCTTTTAGACAACTTTATGAAGAGACAGTGTCAGAGCTTAAGATGGAGTCAAGCAGCATTAGCATTGAGAGGTATGGAGGACAAACAAACCCCCGTCTTTCAAGGGTGGGATGGATTTGTACTCCATTCTAAAACCGAAGAATCCTTGATTTATTTCGTAAGAATATTGGATTCTATAACATAGAGGAGGAGGTTACAACTTGCTATTCATAGGGCCACCTGCAAGTGCAAAGACGCTCTTCCTGTTAGGCATCCTTGACATTAGAAAGAATGGAGTATATTTCGACGGCTCGAATACTACGAACGGAATTCTGGATGTCTTGGAAGAAGAGAGGCCTAAAATAATATGTATAGACGAACTAGATAAGATGCCTCGAACATTCCAGAATCAGCTTTTGAATTTCATGGAGTCAGGGAGGGTCAAGGTAGACCAGCAGAAGATGCAGTATGATTTCGATTGGGTTCTTTTCCAAATGACGGGGAGATGCAGGAAGATTCCTCTAAATTCTAATTTGTCGTCGATTCGTAGAATCGATTGATCAGCATAACCCAGTTAAAAATTAGCTTAGTTGTGAGTGCACTTTTCATTATTGAACTGATGATTTTCTCTTAAATGGATTCAAAATATTTCCTCGGTGCTTGGATTCCACTAAATATATAGAATAATTATTGTTGTGCTTTAGTCTCGTTGAAAATTCTCCTATAGAGGTAAAATTGTAATCATCTAGGTATTTTACAATATGGTAAAGGTCGTCTCCGATTACCATTTTGTTTGCTGGTGCCTTTGAATTGATCTTGGCCATTCATTGTAAGAAAGAAGACGTTGATCTGAGAGACCTTCCGTCTGCCTTACGCATTAAGATTCACTACCATAGGCTAACACAGTTGGGCACAAATGTAAGTGAGGAGCAGGTTGAAGCATATATCGCTAACCTAGCCAGTTCTCCCGACCCAGCAAAGT
>JBAVTY010000406.1:0-7098 GCA_049696495.1 Candidatus Nitrosopolaris sp. | reverse complement strand
ACATCTCAGTATCACAGTTGGAGGATAGACATACGGTCTCCCTCTTCTTTTCTTGTGTGATTTTGGCCAGGATATCAGGCCTATCAAATTTAGAATGCTAATTAAGATGGATTCTGAAGTACTTATTGGGGCTAGCCTTCTTTGGGTGGATCTGATCGTTTTTCACCAAAACATTAGACACCTTTAGGATAGCTTTATACCAAACGATCAATGGAAGTTAGCAAAACGAAAACATAGAATTATGCCCCAGTCTCACATATTTAGCGGGGGTTTAGGCGATTGATAGATCTAAAGGAACCGTACTTCCTCAATAAGGGATGATATGTCTAGTGAACGACGCTCGTAGTAGAGGGAATTTCGATGTATTTAATGAATACCAGCCCGTCATAGCCTAATTTTAGCGGATCACCAGAAGCTGGCATAATCCCTAAAACTATACCTAAAGATGTAAATAGTTCTATTGTAGGATTGCAGGACCCATTATTATTAAACTTAATTATAAGCAAATCAAATTTCGCGACATAACCGTAAATAAAACAATCAGCTCTTATTGGATGGGGGCTCACCGATGATAAATTTGACAGGGTAGAAAAAGGAACTAAATTGTCTCCAGTAGTGACGGAATTTCCTGTGACAGAGCTATCTTGATTCCCATGTTCCAGAACTGCCGTCGCAACGTTATGGACCTCATTACTAACCAAACCCATAATAGTCGAAATCAATCACACTCAGGACTATTCTAAAAAGCGCCAATTCATCTGATATACGATGCGACGACTTTAAAGAAAATTTGCAATTATAATGTCCCTACCTTCGATGCGCCAAGAAATACTTATTTTTGTTTTTTTAATCATTTCCATCTCTCGTAGGATTTATGGAGGTGTGTGTGGAAGGTGGTAATCCTAATTCCTTGATTAATTATATTATGTTTAGCGACACACACCAGATTACTGACGCAATCATGTTTAATCGACAAAATAAACCAATGACTGTGTTACAGCCGTGAAGTGCATGATTGACTTGATTGATTTACACAAAGTTTACGTATCGTGCGACAGTTTTCATTCCAATTGCATATGATCAATGTTTTGAAATATTGACGCCATGCCGAAAAAATACGTATTTGAGCACAAACCTTGAGAAAATGAATGTATTAATGATTGCAGCGATAGCGATGATAATTGCGTTTAGTTTACGATGATGCGTGGCGAGGTGTTAGCAGTAGCTTCGTCAAGTTCGCCAGGCCAGCTGCGCCGGTTGCAGGGGCTGGATATCACCTTACCGACAACAACAGTCGTTATATCGGTAACAACAGCAAATGGATATACAAACCACGTAGGAACAGCCGGTGGTGCATCATGGGTATTTAATATTCACTCAAATGAGGGAAATTGGGACGTGTATTAGCTCGCAAGATTCTTCTACGCAAAATTGTAGTACGTATAACACTACTGGTGCAGATATGTCAGTATCGTTATCTCAGCCTATCTCCAACAGTGGTAATTATGTCTATGGTGGTATCACGAATCCGGTAGATTCAACGGACACCACAGCGGCAGCCATCATGGCTCAGGTGTCTAAAGAGGTTAGCTTCCTGTTCTAGGTAAAGAGCTGAATATACCGATGCGGTCAAGACGCCGTCATTAGGAATTAGGATGAACAATTATCCTTGGACGGCCGTATCCTAGAGATAGCACCTAGAGATAGATGGGATCTTGATTGTAAAGAGGTCCTGGATTCATGGAATTCCTCAATTCAGCCTGCATCATGTTCAATCTTTTTTTTCAATGCATTGTTCATTTCTTCAAAGCTATGGCGTACATCCTTCTCCATACGGTCACCTGCAAGGAATGCGCCAAGGCCAGTGAAGATTTCCTGGTGAATCATTCGTACATGATTTTGCGATAGCTCTTCTATTGTAATAATGTGCTCTCCATTTAACAGCCCAGGTAACAAGCCTTTCCCATACCACCTGAGTTCATGATTTGGTTCAACCTTTGTCAATGTCGTCTTGTATGTCCTATTTTTCCCACTAGGCGTAGAGATATGGATCTCCAACTTTGATCCCACAATCAGCGCTCCAATAATTTCACGTATAAACGGATTCCAGTCAGGGAAATGAGTAAAATCAGTAAGGACTCGCCAAACTTTTTCAGGTGGCGCGTTTATTTCTATTTCTGTATTTATTTCCTTCAAACAGAATCCCTTTCTTGTTTTTCTTCGAACTTCTAGTTAAATTTTTTTACTCTTAAAAGGTGACTCTTTGAACTGCAATTGGTGCCTTCTGACGAGTTCCGTGTGTTACAAATAGTTTGTCTACTTGGAAAACGATTCTTCTGCTTCTTTTTGTTCCTCCAACAGGCTTTGTATGATAGCTGCGTTCACTTCATCCAAATCGACGTTTTGTTTCAAATAGTTTGCAAAGTCGCTTGTGCTAATAATTCCTTTAGGTCCATTCTCATCGACTACTAGCAAATGTCTTACCTTTTTTTGAATCATAACATTTGCTGCATCATGTAGTGGATAGCTCGAGTCCACTGTAATAAGAGGAGTTGACATTATGTCATGAATTATGGCGTTGCTACTGCTCTCATCCCTGGCACACACCCTTCTCACTAGGTCTCGCTCCGTTATGATTCCTATAGCCTTACTTCCGTCTTTGACGACTAATAGTGAGCTCACGTCACTATTCCTCATTTTCCTGGCCGCGTGTTGAGCACTATCAGATTCATTCACCGTTTCCAGTCTATTCATCATAATCTCACCTATCATTGTAGAATTCTTTGAAGGCATGTCTGTCAAAGAGCTTGTGTATGCCCTTAATATGTTATAAAATCACAATGCTAGGATTGGTTTTCGTAACCTATATTGTCGCCTTTTCTAAGTTTCTGATGCAGAAGCATTAATGCATTCATTATCGAAGTCGCTGCGGCGCTTCCACCCTTCCTGCCTCTATTGGTGATGAACGGAATTTCAGTCTTGGAAAGTTCTTCTTTTGACTCCGGTGCCGAAACGAAACCAACAGGCATACCTATCACTAACGCGGGTTTGGTGGCGCCCTCATTAATCATCCTTATCGTTTCAAATAGTGCGGTTGGTGCATTGCCTATCAGTACTATTCCTGCATTCATTTGATTTCCTGCGTAGCGGATTGCCATCTCTGATCTAGTTTTGTTTAATCGACGAGACATTTCGGCCAGAGCTGTATTTGAGAGATGACAAACCGCTCTAAGCCCAAGAGCGGAGAGCGATTTCTTATTTAATGATGAGAGAACCATATCCACATCGGTGATAATAGTGCACTTACTTTTGATAGCGTTAAAGGCTGAATCTAGTGCATGCTTGTGAAATATTATTTTCGATGTGCTTACAAAGTCGAAATCTGCGGTCGCGTGAATAACCCTACGTACTATTTCCCATTCTAACTGGTTATAATCATGATCACCCACCTCACCATCTATAATACGGAAGCTTGTTTTTTCTATATTGAACGCTCTTTCAGACATCCCCCTATTGAAGGCAGTTTCTGTTCGCCGTTCAGTTGAATCCAAACCTTTTATCCTCGACGTCCCTCGCACGTTCGATCAGAAGATCAATTAATTTATGATCAACTCCCAAATGACTTGTCATAAAGGCATTTTCGAATGGGTATTTTTTTAGTGCGTCATTGACATCAATAAGTACATCACGTTTTATATGTGCGCCTCTATGAAGAAAGTAAGGCATCAATATGACAACTTTTGGATTGTTTTCGAGAGTGTTTTTTATTCCTAGTTGTATGTTAGGCTTATCCAATTCAAGAAAACAAAACTTTACTGCGCGATAGAGGGGCTTTAAAGAATTCACGGTATAGACAAAAGCATCTCTGGCACTTTTCTCGCTACTGCCGTGACCTATAAGAAGAATATCACAATCAAGATCCTGATACTGAATGTTCTTTTCTTTTTTTAAGGAGTTGATTCTATCTATTATCAATTGCGTCATCATAGAATGGTAACAAAGAGGCTTTGTAATCACTAAATTCAGCTTTTGAGTCTTACAGATTCTGGCGCTCTCTCTGACAGAATCATTTAACTTAATTCCATGATAGAGGAAATATGGCATCACAGTTATGAGATCTGCACCATTTTCTCGACATTTTTTGATTCCTTCCTCAATGAATGGGGGAAGTACTTCCAAAAAGCAATAATTAGTGTAATAATAACCTGCTTTGGTTTTGACAATTGAGCAAATATTCTCCAGTTCATCTCTGACTTCAGGCTCTCTACTTCCTCTATCGATAATTAGTAATGCTTTTTTCAAATTACTAAAAATTCACCCTGGCGACCGCCACAGTCAGGTCTGGTGGAAATTTTTGTTTTGGCACTATCAAATCGCCTTTGGCACTAAGAATTGATGAGGCTTCTGACACACTAGGAGTGCCTTCGAACATTTGTACTGTCTTCGAAGGATTTGGTACTGATACAGTTGCGAGTTTATTTCTGTCATAAACCTCAATAGGGATTCTATAGCGAGATGAGAAGTCTAGCAAGCCCTTTACATTTGCTTCTCGATTGATCGAAGCAATATTTCTTATTGAATTGAAGCTCAAACCTTCATTTTTCATCGTATTCTCCACTCCGTATTTAATAACCTCTATGCTTGTATCTCTGTGAACCCCCACCCCTACAACTAAACTCTTTGGTCTATAGATAACTGATTTTTCTAAAACAACTTGGTCATCTATTATCTTATCCGAAATTATTAGCGCTCCTTTAAAATCCGGTGACTTTAAATCAACCAATTTAGGTACAACCGTCACGTTGCTAGGCAATGTTCTATTCTGCCACCATTCCCTTTCTCCAGTCTCTTGATAAACACCAATTTTCTCTTCATTAACCATGAATGCACAGACTTTGGTGACATTTTCAAAGTTGTCAATAGTCCATGAGAATTCTCTTCCCAGCAAGTCGACAGCAATAGTCTCGTTTACGTCTGCTGCTGTAGTTATTACCGGCTGGCAGCCTTCAAAAAATGATGAAACTAATCGTGCTAGTGAATTTGCTCCGCCAAGGTGTCCTGAGAGTGCGCTAATAACAAAATGTGCCTTATCGTCAATTACTATGACCGCAGGGTCTGTCTTCTTGTTTATTATAAGTGGTGCAATTAGCCTGATCACTGCGCCTAATGAGAATATACATATCAATGCATCGTTTTTCTTGAAAAGGTTCGTTACCAATTGAGAGGTTTGTTCTTTAAACCAAATGATGTCGCGCACCGAAGAGTTAGCATACTTTATAGGAGCATAAACTTGTACCTCTGGCATTTTCTGCATTATTCTACATCCGATATCGATTCCATGCTTTGTGATGGCTATCACAACTTTATTTGCTGTCATGGGGTTACCTAGTCAAATCAGGAAGGAGAAAATAAAGGTTATCTACGAATGAATCCCAGTCTCCAGCACGCCTACGATATTTTGAACGGCAGGAAAGCAAACATCCATTATCCCTGTCCGAGCAAATCTCGCTTGAACTGCCAGTTTTTTTGATTGATGCACTAGTTAAATTCCCTATTCATTCCAAAATATTTTTACGCAATAATTTGTAATGTCTAAAGTATTAAACACCATCAAAGGGATTATGAGTTCTCGAGTATGATTGCTAAGTATATAGGGGCACGGTCTTGCTATTTTTTACGATATGAGTGAAACTCTGGAAATTGCCCCGATACATTGCCATCAAAATCAAACATGATGACTTCTATTTGTAACTCACCTTTCGAGTATTCATGCATATGTTCGTAAACTTTTTTACAAATCAAATCAAAGAAACCGGTTATTCCGCGAGCTGTAATTATTTCAAAGACATGTCTAGCAGTATTGGCATTCTCTATTTCTTCTAGAATCGAGTTTGAAATAGTTGGGAAGCACTCAGATGCAAGCCGAGCCATGAATTCCATATCCACATGTGAACCT
This sequence comes from Candidatus Nitrosopolaris sp., assembly GCA_049696495.1. Lineage (GTDB taxonomy): Archaea > Thermoproteota > Nitrososphaeria > Nitrososphaerales > Nitrososphaeraceae > Nitrosopolaris. Next base: position 1,142 of record JBAVTY010000406.1, on the reverse strand, counting down.
CGAACATGGGTCTGCTTGACTCCCATTGACATTTTTGTTAATTTTCCTATAAAACCTGCTATCGTAGCTTTGCGGATTTTTTTTAGCGCGCATTGTTTAATAGAGTAACCAGCAAAGTCTCCCATTTGAACAAAGCAGTGCTCCGGAAGTGTTTTGTCGAATAACTCCTTAGCAAAGTCCTCGCTCCGGCCTCCTGTTGTTAATATAACCCAATTATCACCCATCGCTAGAGCAACATCTAGAGATTGTCGAATTGAAGCTGCGAATGATGCCGTCGAATAAGGTATTACGATTCCTGTGGTTCCAAGTATTGAAATTCCTCCGATAATGCCCAGTCTAGGGTTGTCAGTTTTTTTTGCAATTTCTTCTCCCAGAGGCACAGAAATGATGATTTTCACACCGTGAGACTTCAAGCATTCGGCCGCGACTTCGGTGACGGCTTTTTCGATCATTTTTAGTGGGCTTGGATTGATTGCCGCCTTACCGATAACTATCCCCAGGCCTGGTTTTGTTACCCTTCCTACACCCTTCCCTCCTTCAATTGAAATAGTTCCAATCTCTTTGGTCAAAAGAACAGTGGAACGAATTTCAGCACGATCCGTGACATCTGGATCATCGCCTGCATCTTTGATGACAGATGCAGTAGTAGAATATTGCTCTCCTGTGATCTTCGTCCATGCAATCCTGATATTAATTATGTTACCCTTAGGCAAGGATACCGAAACATCGCTAACGGTTTTATGCGATAATAGTGCGATTAGAGCTGCTTTCGTTGCAGCTGTAGCTGAAGTTCCAGTAGTGAAACCTGTTCTCAAAGCTCCTCTTCTCCTTTTTTCTTGAATTTCCAATGGCAGGTTTTGCTCCTTTTCGGCTAGCTCAAGATCTTTTTGTGCCTCAGGTACTTGTGTTGCTCCTGTAGCAGCTGCTTTTAATGTTAGTTGGTCCTTTTCGCTTGTGTCAATTGACATTCCGTTATCGATCAACAACACAAATTATAACAACACGGTACCGCCTTGCGATCAAGGAGAAACCCTTTCTTAGTGACTTTTTCCCGTTTAGTCCATCTACTCATTTCCCTGTCATTCATTTTTTCGTAGGTACATATACAATTGTGACTTCAGTTCCAATGCTTTCGAGAGCAA
>JBAVTY010000405.1:0-3561 GCA_049696495.1 Candidatus Nitrosopolaris sp. | reverse complement strand
GTGGAGAAGAATAAGAAACGGCTGATTCTCTGTCAGATTTGAACTCGTCTAGACGTATCTGTAAAATGCAATCAATATTGTTAATGAACCACTTTTTCTTCTCTACATCCTCAGTCATGTAGTTGCGAGCTTCCAATTATATAGTCATATATCATACTTACCTAAAGTAAAAAGGTACCTGTTCACAATATCGCCACTCCACCGTAACCGACTAAGACTACTACTGTATTAATTGCGACCGCAGTAGTCGGTTGCCTGAATCTAATAGGCCACACACGTAATAACGAGTGGGGAGGCTCATTCTTTCTGGTTGGCATGATAAGCATGATAAAAATGCATTACTAGCCGAACAAATAAAGCGACTCAAAGTAGGCATAGGTGAACTCTTGGCGTTCCATTCTGCAGTGTATGAGAAAGCGGATATGGAAAGGATACCATCTGATAGTGCAGCTTACAAAGTCGTGGAGGACAGGAAACCAATCCTGTCTAATTGTTACAACCTCTTTCGGTGTCATGTCTGCGCCTTGTATTTTACGTCTCTAGGAGATATCATAATTCTGACAATAGGCCAGTTACACTCCGTAGTTGCTATCGAGAAGATGTCAGTACCCCCGCCTATAATGTGTTACTGGTTTTCTCTCAATTGGGTCTATGTGGCCTGCAATAACTTTACCATAAAAAATAATTGTAATCTATCATTCACTACTCCCCTAACCCCACAAAGACCAGTTTTAAGTCAAGTAGGTACACATAATGAAAACTGGTTGCAAAAGACTGATACTCATATGGAATAATTCTTCATAGCATGTAAGCGAAATCGTACGTATTATATTAATGCACAGAAAGATTGGCCGATCATAATCCATGTACCAAAGCAAGTGCCGTATGAATGATGAGTTAATCAGCAAATAAAGTCAGATGTATGTGCAAACAGATTTTATGATCACATAGAAACACAAGATTTGGAAGATGGTATTACGAGATTATTTATGACACTTGACTACCGACTCTACTGCTTAACCACAGAAATATACTTCATGCGACCAAGAAGTAGATGTGATTCAGATACAGAGAGGATTTTGTGTCTATAAAAAACTGAATTTTATAGGCGCGGTGTGTTCAACAGGCTTAGGATCAAAGCCGAGTTTTCCCTTTGTCGTCACAGTTAGGACCATTTTGACTTTGTAGTTTTTGGATTTAATCAAAGGAAGCCCAACAGTCATGTCTGTCCTGTACTGGGCTTTGGGATCAAGTGCTTCACCTAGGTAATATTTCCATGCCGCATCATTGTTGCTAGCAGTGCCTGAGATAACTTTCGGTATTCTTAATCCATAGTTTATTTTCTTTTGCTCTTTGGAGGCCAAATCGACTCCTCCAGTAACAGGTATGTCAAAAGGTAGATTGAATCCCATCAGAGGTTTTGTAAGTTTAGGAGTTTTAACAGAGAAGCTCTTTGTCAAGGTATATTCCTTGGTTACTTCGCCAATTTCAATAGCCTCGTCTACGGGAAAAATTGCCGGCATGTAAATTGTGATTGGCGCTTGATCAGTGTGTTCGATGCTCAACCACATAGATATTGATTCCAATTTCTTCTGATCATTAGTTCATTATGTAAAGTTACACTTTATAACAATGATAAGTAAGCTCAGCAGGTGACATGCTCGACAAAGATAAGGTGATGATGCAAGCGCTTGGACACGAATATGCTAAACAAGCTAATTGACAGATTGAAGCTGGAACGTCTGTCAAACAGAAATATTACTATGCTTTCTTGTGCAACGTATGGAGAATCGTTTCTGCTGCGAGAATCTCAATCAATTAAGGCTAAGCTATGTCTACGAGAGATTGGTTTATCTCCAGAAGCTTGATATAACAACGGATTTGCCGCTAAACCTTAGGCTTTATAATTTTTGTACAATGTGCGGTACACGTGCTAATAAACATCAATGTCCACTGCGTTGCATTCAATACAGGGATAATCAACCGAAAATTTGGCCTTCTGGCGATCTTTGATAGAAGTGCTGATGAAAATCGGTATATTTTTAATTTAGATAGACATGGCAAAATATTAACAGTCTCGGTTGAACACCCAAACTACCCGTTTACACTTTTGTCCCTACTGTGGTCGCGCTATCAATTAGGGATTATGAGTCCGTGTTTCATTTTCCTGAACTTAATAAGAATAAAAAAGAAAATGGGTCTGCACTCTCTCCAATATTGTTTTCAAAGCAGTTGAATTAGATGCTAACCGGTACTTTGTTCAGGTCATCCCGCAATTAAATATATAGAATCTATAGCCACAGCTTTGACCATGACTCTGTGGCTATAGCGGGATAAAGGCCTGGTAAACATAATAGCGCGATAAATTATTTAGATGTATCAGACACATATTAGTGATAAAGGATAAAGAAGAGATTGAAAACATTAGATCAGATATCCTCCATCTAGATCTATGATAGCTATCTGCCATTGTGGCTTCTGTTCAATTGGCTTAGAGAACGACAATTTGTCGTTCTTGAGTTTAGTCTTCTTCCATTTATCTGCGATAGATTAATCCATCGAACAGAGATTTAACACATTCAGAGGGATTTTGATCTGATCAATCTTCTGCTGGAAGGTTTAGTTCTCCACAAGATGCGCGTAAAGTTTTTGGAATGGGCTAATATCATGTTATGACAAGGAGACGAACGATTCTTAAATAATAAAGTTGGAGCAGCTTAGTACTCTGAGGTTTAAGATGGATTATCAACAGTTGAAGATATAACTGTCTAGCAATGACATGTTTGTCAAGACATCTTAATTGTCACAACCGCCATAAGGCATTATTATTAGTGCCTGTTTTTAGTTTTGGTAATAAATGGACAGCTGTGAATGGTGATTTTATGATCTGATTCGACGGTGGGGCAATGAATGTGGAGGCTGGCTTATCAAGAACATTTACGAAAGCAGTGCCCACTGTCCCAAGTTATCCGTAACATTTAGTTGAAACCATCGGTGGTGGCATCTTCGCTGACACTTTATAGCAGCTCTTACCAAGAAAAATGTCTGTCCACGGTCTTGCCTCTATCTCATACTTCATAAACGTGGACGGACTTCTTTTGAACTTGAAGTAGAAAATAAATCAACAGTTTAATTCTTTCAGAACCTGATAGGCAGTATGACTGCATATGGCCAGCAGGACCCAGGAAGTTTTCTTGAAGATATAATTGACCAAGCCCATAATTATTACTCGCAAGCTAGATGTCGAGTGGTCAAAGGAGTACCACGGATAACATAATTAATCCTGCAACAAGCAGAGATTATCAACTATTAATGATCAAGTGGGATGTATATGTGAAATTGAGATTGACGCTTTTACTAGTACGGAGTTGCGCAGACACTTTATAACACCTCTTGCCACGAAAAGACGTCTGTCCAACGTCTTGCCTCTATGTTAGACCTGTTGCGTAATTAGAAGCTTAGAGCTATATTTCCATCAAGTAAAATGTTTGTCTGAGATACTCTTTGATGTCATATCGTAGATTATCCAAAAAGCCTCTGTTATTCAGATCATTTACTACG
>JBAVTY010000404.1:0-2342 GCA_049696495.1 Candidatus Nitrosopolaris sp. | reverse complement strand
ACACACACACGACAAAGATAATCGTACCTGGAAGGAGTATGTAATGATGAACAGGTGGGTAAACTCTCATACATGGGGTAAAACCCAGTGGTGACGAGCAGCATGGGTAAACAACATAGCCAATGCGCATTATGCGGTAAAACCATCGTAGACCTACAAGAACAAGAACCCTCTATTCTCAAAGAAGCAATTGGTGGTATTTCCTACACTTTTGATACAAATGAATGTGTAATGATGTTTAAAAGATTCAGAAGTGTATATGGGGATGAATTTTTTCAGTTTATTGCACCACAAGAACAATTTGTTTCTGACCATTTCTGGAATATGGCAATTCCAACTGAGCAAGAAATAAGAGAGATCGAAATTGAGAGAGGTATAGCATTAGACAAACAAGATACAGCTCAGGTTATACACGATCCTGTCAAGATACAAGATGTTGGTTATGAAATTGGAAGAGCAGCTAAAGATGAAATCCTCATAATATACTCATCAGCTAACGCGTTTCATCGTCAAGAAAAATTAGGCGCAATTCAATCATTAAGAGAAACGGTAGAAGAAAGAGGTGTGAAAGCAAGAATCCTGACACCAAAAGGTGAATTGATTGAAGAGACAGTACGAAAGTTAAGACAGCACCGAAAGATGGAAGTACGTTACATCGAACAAGGTTTACAAACATATGTATCAATTGTAGTAGTGGATCGAAAATCGTCACTCGTAGTCGAATTGAAAGATGATGAAAAGATGTCCTCTCATGAAGCAATGGGTTTGGGTATATATTCAAATAGGAAAGCGACTGTACTATCTTATGTCTCGATTTTTGAAAGTCTTTGGAAGCAATCAGAGATACATGAAAAACTAAATGAGTTATGCGAGCAATTGAAAATTCGTGATAAGATCCAAACAGAATTTATCAATATAGCAGCTCATGAATTACGTAATCCTATTCAACCTATAATGGGACTTGCTGAGATTCTTCGTTCAAAAAAAGACGAAATTGCAAATTCCAATATGTACTACGATTACCTATCAATAATAATTAGAAATGCAAGAAAGTTAAAGGATCTCACAGACAATATTTTGGATATCGCTCGAATTGAAAGTCAATCGATAAATTTGAATAAACAAGTAGTGAACATAGATGCGGTAATACTCGATGCAGTCCAAGACGTTACCAAAGATCAAAGTGAAGATACCCATGATGTGAAATTACTCTACCATAATATTACTAAAAAAGGAGACGTAGCAGATCATGAAGGTATCATGGTGTACGTTGACAGGGGAAGAATTAGTCAAGTTATTTCTAATCTAATAGGCAATGCCTTTAATTTCACCAAGAAAGGAGGTATTACTATTACCAAAGAAAAGAGGATAGAGGATGGTTCAGTCATAGTTTCGATAAAGGATACAGGGTCTGGCATAGATTCTCAAATACTTCCTAGATTGTTTACAAAATTTACCACTGGATCTGACAAAGGTACCGGTTTGGGATTGTATATTTGTAAGACGATTATCGAAGCGCATGGAGGTAAGATATGGGGAGAAAACAATGATGATCGTGGGGCTACTTTTTCATTCAGCTTGCCTACCGGCATAATTTAACCATTTATGGACTGGAAGAAGCAGAGATAATTTTTTACTTGATTCAGGTATTATGCAACACAGGCATGAAGCGCTTTAAACAAATGTCAGAAGGGCACAGATAGTAATGTATCCAATTCGAATAAAGCAGTACGTAACATCCGATATCAAGTGTTCTATTAATCTGCACCTTTACAATATCGTAGAACCCGTTATTATATAACTTACATTTTGAATAGACGATGATGAGGATGACGTCTTATATCTAGAACAACCTGACCGGCGCAAGCTATAGCCATAGCAAACATTAGGAACACGGGCAAGAGTCCCTCGCTGAATATAGGAATTATGATAACAACCGTACCGGCTATTATGCCGTATAATGGCATCGGAAGTGCTTTTAGGGAAATAATTCGAACTGCTTTCGTCTTTTCAGAAGTGATATGCATCACCCCAAGGGAAAACAAGCACATGGAAACTGAAATACACAACAACCATGTCTCTGCAAAAGGCATCGCTAGATTCTGATTACTCAGGACAACATGTTCAATACTTACTCCCAACGCAGTAAATCCAAGTTTAAAACGTCTTGTTCTATAATAATTGGCTATAGCGTTTTTTAGATTGAGGAATTTAGGATAGTATTTTGATATCAAAAGATCATCTTTTCCTTGTCTCCAGCATTCTTCAACGGCATTATTTCGAGGTGAACCTTTGGGTAAATACTCAACTCTAATAACATCTTTATTTTCTTCTAAATGCTT
>JBAVTY010000403.1:0-1689 GCA_049696495.1 Candidatus Nitrosopolaris sp. | reverse complement strand
CATCTACTCAATGAAGAGATTAGGAGGAGAGTCTCAGCTATTCTTGCAAGTAAAGTGGTAACGAGGACTCATTATTTAGGACCTGTTGGTTTATCTTCTGTCACTGCATTAGTATTTGGCATAGGCTTACTGCTACTCAGATATACGCACGGGGGGTTCTATGCTTGCTGTGTTTTTTGCCACGGGTTTGATATTAGTCGACACTTTGGATAGTATGCTCATTCGTTCAGCGTCTGTGTTTTCTATGATACTTAAAACCACAGCCTTTGTATAAGCGTTGAGTGCAGTTGCCTTGTCCTGTCAATTGCAGCTTTCGCTGTAATAACTAATGTAAGATATCGTGCCACCATTAACAGGTCCGGTTTTAGCGATATTAATTATTGCTAGCGCTTTCGGATATGGTTTTGTTACTCGGAACGATACAGCCAGAATTACTGGTAAGCCGCAGCTCCTTTTAAGGAAGTGGCAGTAAAATAGATTGATTAATTCAGAAAATAACATCAATTAAGCACGTCTACAATAGGATAAATTTTCAAAAACAAGTCAAATACAAGTAAATCTGGTTGTAAATGTACATTTCATGAAAAACATATGAATATCCAAACAACCCATGATGGAGTTATAGATTGTTGACTAACTATCCTTGTTTATATCACAGGAAGGAATGAATTAAATAGTCTTTCATCGAAAATGTTAACTATGCAATGCGCAGTTTATGATACATACGTACAGAAGAAGGACGGGAGGACTATGCATTTTGATGTTATTGTCGAAAAGAATACACCACATGAAAAGGCAATAGAGTATGGTAAGCAGTACCTTCAGAGTGCAGGCCAGGGCGATCAAAGAATGACCCAGGAAGAATGCCAATTTTGCCATATCCAACAGGCTCAACCTGTAATTGAAAAGGACATTGTCTCAAAAGGTTATTACATCCAAAAAATGGAAGGCTGCACATAACTGAATAGCGGCTTAATTTTTTCTTCCCTTCTTTAAATTAAGTGTAAAGCATAGCCTCGTATTTACAACTCTTTAGGGTTTTAATTGTATTTAAGACCTAGTCATTTCGTGGCCTTTTCTTTCGTCAAGTCTATCATTGGTTAATAAAATATCTTGGAGATCCTGTTAATCTATAAGATGACACAAAGGTAATCAAAGCCAATGCAAATAACAAGACACCTGTCGATAAATGCGTTGCTACAAGCAAAGGCTCTAATTTTGTATCCACTACAAACATACCCAATAAAATCTGAACTGAGACTAAAATACCTGCTGCAGTAGCAGTTCCCTTCACATATACTGCTTCCTTTGTTGCATAACATGCAGTACTAAATATAAGGCCTGCAGTAACCACTGCAACAATTCTATGAATTTCCTCAAAAAAGTACTTTTTCGATGGAAAACCGAACCCGTTGGGACAAAGAGGCCAATCGGGACATGATAATCCTTGATGCGAAGCATCAACGTAAGTTCCGATTAGCATCACAGTAAAGAGTAAAGCTAATGATGCGAAAGAAAGACAGATCATCCTCGTCACAATCATCCGCTCATGCACCATGGTACGCAATAAGTAGATAATTATGTGTTATCCTTATAATGCAATTTCATCAGCATACCTGTTGGAACTGCATGCATGGCTGACTCCTTTTGTCTTGTTTTAGTACATCTGTATCGATTTTTTAAACATTT
>JBAVTY010000402.1:0-2623 GCA_049696495.1 Candidatus Nitrosopolaris sp. | reverse complement strand
TGGATTAGCTGAATATGTCAAGATTGTTGAGGAAATACACTTTACTCATATCAGGAAAAGAATGATTGGGATTAAGCCATCAATTGAAAATGATAATGATAATGATAACGAGGAACCAATAACGTTGGTAGTTGATGCATCAGGTCTGACCGTATCCAAGAAAGGTGATTATATAGAAGAAAAATGGATACGGAAGAAAAAGGAGTTTATCAAATTACATATCGCTGCTGACGCAAAATCCAAGAAAGTGATCTCCTTTCGAATAACTAGAGGAAATGTACATGACGCCAAAAAGTTCTGTCCTCTAGTAAGAGAATCATTCAAGAAATATAATATTGATAAAGTATGTGCAGACAAAGCACAGGATAATAGAAGGAACTTTAACTTACTAGAAAGATTAGATGTTGAACCGGTTATTGCAATAAGAAATAACTCATCTACAAGAGAAAGAGGATGTCCGTTAAGAAGGGAAGAAATACTATTAATCAAGAAACTTGGATATCAGAGATGGAGACAGATGAAAGACGCAGGTAGAAGATGGATTGCTGAAATGGTATTTTCTTCGATCAAAAGGGTATTAGGTGAAGATCCATTTTCAAAAAAGTTTAGTACACAGAAAGTAGAAGCATCCATGATAATTCTTCTTTGTAAGTTGGTATCCTATCTATCCTTCAAGCCGTTCTTGATTAGCTTTCTCTTATTATTAAAATTTTATAGAATAGCTTGAGCTTCGAAGATGTTTACCAGGAGCGTCATCCTATGCACTATGCAGTACTCTTAGACAGCTGATTCTTTTATCTTCTTAAGCCTAGATAATTTCTGTTCATATCTCTTTTTGTTCATGTGTCTGTAAAGCCCTCGTCTTGTCAGCATGTACCATATTATAACAAGAATTTCCTTAGCTGTAGCTACTATTGCCTTCGCGCTTCCGCTAGTCTGTCTTGTCTCTTCAGTCTTTCATAGAATGATTTAAGACGTTGGTCATATCTTACCGCTGTCATTGCACACTGAACCAATATCCCTCTTAGCCAAGGAGAACCCTGTTTTGATATTCTACCAGTCTTTGTTTTTCCAGACGATTCCCTTGTGCTTGGGGCTAATCCGGCATAGCTGACTAGTTTCCATGGAGTGCAGAATCTTCTTACATCTACAATCTCTACTACTATCGACATAGCAGAGAACACATCTATTCCAGTGATACTGAGAAGTATCCTGACATCATCGCTATCCCATCCGTACTTAGCTAGCTCTTTTGATATAGTGTCTATCTGTAGGTTGATATTCTCTATTGCTGCTAATGTTGTATTCATAATTAGTCTGTCTATATTAGATATGTCCAGTGTCTTGAGCCAGATTATTCCTGATTTACCGAATATATCTGTCAGGTCGCTCTTGTAATCATATTTGTCTAAAAGTGAATGTACCTTATTTTCTAGTATTGTTCTGTTTCTAACCAACGAGATTCTATGTCTGACAAGACTTCTCTTTTCCCTGAACTCTTTTGTTGGAACATAGGATTCGTACACTAGATCAGCACTCAATAGGTCTGCTAGTATTCTTGCATCCAATTTATCAGATTTTATCTTGGCTTCTGCAATTATTTTCGTTTTAAATGGATTTGCTAATATGGTATCTATTCCATTTTCTTCAAGTGTATCGTGTATTCTTATCCACATGTTACCTGTCGATTCTACTACTGCTGTACATTTCCATAAGGAGAAGCATTTTGGATAAGGGCAGAGATTCCTTCATTGTTATTGCTGAAGAAGAATTCTCTAATAATATCCCCTCGTTCATCCTTCAGAGCTGCTCTGCATTTCTTCTTTCCTACGTCTATTCCAAGACTGTTCACTTTCAAACCATCCCTTTATTTTTTGTGTTGGCTTGCAGGCGGCGTACATCCATTCACCTTCTTCCAGGTATTATGACAGCCGCTCGAATATGGCCCAGTCAGGACTTCACTCTCTACCTATTGGAGTATACTTCTATCGAGCCTAATCAACTACAGTATTGATACATACCAGAAGATTTTCATGTCGTCAGGACTAAAGATAATGCTATACAACAAATTCATTAACTTATAACTAAAATTCAAAAATAGTGCAGAACCAACTGTCAATACTCACGGAATGGAATTAAGCTACAAACTAATCAAGATGATACCATATGGATTTCTTCTGTTTATTATAAGGAATGCCTGGGGTGCGAATCATTGATTGAACCTAAGTCATCTATTCCGGCTACAATGCTCGTGACTCCAGTGAAAACATTGTACACTCACTATAAAACAGGCTAAAATTCTCAAATCAAGATTGAGTATAAATTGCATTCCCTAGGGGTAGAATAAGGTCCAGAGACGGCCTTTTGGTAATAAACCTAGGATATTGGGATGGGCTTTGTAGAAACCATCGATTATTATAGTAAGGTTAGTTATTCGATGGATATTGTAGGCTATACATCTGAATGATAATTCTCTGTTCTGTGTTCTTACCAATCTTAATATGTTCTCCAAATAATCGTTTTATCACTGAGACTATGGTTTCATTCTTGTTTCGTTGACCATACAATAGTTTGGAATAGCCACGTTTCATTTGTTTCCTGTATCTTCCATGTGTCTTCCATA
>JBAVTY010000401.1:0-6194 GCA_049696495.1 Candidatus Nitrosopolaris sp. | reverse complement strand
GCTGCTGTTGCTGTAATGATGTCCTCTGGACTTGCAATGGGAATTGTACTAATAGGTTTGGCAGGAGGATTTTCTCTTGACTTAGAGAGCTTTCTCTTTGGAAGCATTCTGCTGATAAGTATGCAAGATCAAGTAATGATTCTATTGTTAAGCGCTGCAGTCCTATTGATCGTGTTCAAACTCCATAAGCAGCTTATGTACGTTGCATTTAGCGAAGATCAGGCAAGAGTTAGTGGAATAAATGTAACTAGGCTTAACTATCTGTTTATAGGTCTTGCTAGTTTAACTGTGATTGCATCGCTTCGATTGGTCGGAGTTCTACTAATTTCTTCATTAATCGTAATTCCAAACATAACCGCGATGATGTTCGGAAAGGGATTTAAGAAAACAGCATTGATATCGATTATTATTGCTGTTTCGTCAGTAGTAATAGGTATAGTAATTTCATACGTTGCGAATCTGGCACCTGGGGGAACAATTGTTCTCACGACCATCTTTATACTTGTCGGTAGTCTAGTAGCAAAATCTATAACAAAGAGAATTAAGATGAGGAGAGACATAAAAATGGTAGAATTTCATTAGCTAAAGTAGCATCCTAAATCTAGGAAACTTAGACAACATAGTAAGTAGCACCCTAAATATATTTCATAGAAAACTAACTCGTGGTTAATATGACATTCCTTGCAAAAACCACTTTTGCCTATTTAAGGCACCCATACCTCCGTGTCAGGATCTTTTCTAAGATCGTTCATTGTCCTTTCAATGAAATTTCACAATGGTGGTGATATCACGGTTCTTGTGAATTCTTCTTCTTTTTCAATTATCGAATCATAGTCACATACTCAGGCTATAATCAAGAAGATGTCAGTGCACTTCTATGAAATGAACAGATAGTGAAAAGCCAAAAATGGTCTTTGAAATCCTTCAATATGTCTCATGGAAGGTAAGATTATGATACCATTTACTACTTCTAGTTCTTCTTTCGATATCAATAGAGACAAAATAAAACTCCCAAGACAGATACATTTTCTGCTATGTAATACATGTTATTGGTGTGCGTCGGCTATAGGCAGTGAGTCCATGTTTACTGAATGTCCTTCTTGTAATAGTGTTGAAGTCGAATCAATGCCCATATCAGACAAGGAATTATACAAATTCGATTATCATCCTAAAAGAGGAGTAACACTAGAATTTTCAAATGCTGCAACCAGTGTTATCAATCACAGTAACCATTCCAGATAATGACTTCAAATAGTTGCAATGCTTGTTTGTAGCTATACGATAAGTTGATGAAGTTTATTTGGAGTCAAATGGGTACTGCATTTTTATTCCATATTTTTGGTTCCGATATGTCAAGAAAACATCTCCAGGTATTGTGGTGCTAGTATTGGATTCATTCAACATATCTCCCAATTGACTATCAACCAAGTTTAGATACACAAGCGCCTTATTATTAGTAATACTGTTAGTACCATTTTGCATTAACTGAATAAGATATTCTACGATAAAACTTGGTTCAATGGCTGAACTTGGATTTTCTGATCCACTATTCAATTCTTGATTGGCAGCTATCAGATATTTAATAGTCGTACTCCTATTTCCGTTTTGTAGTGCCTAGATAGCCTCGTCGATAAGTACCTTAGTTAATATATTATGTGAGACTCTAGACGGGAATTTCGTTGTTGGTGCGGATATTGTATTCTTTTCTAAAGTTGCATATCCTTGAGCTTTGTCAGAGTCAGCAGCCGTCAACAACAAATATGTCAAGATAACTGCTGGAAGGATAATCGTAGAACATAGCAAAATTCTAAATAATCTAAATAATTTTCTAAATAATCGTATACGATACATTACGACGTATGAAGAATGCAGAAAGACTAACCATAGAGAATTGGAAAAGGCATTTTCACATGTCTTTCAATGGAGCAAATTTTGCTGTGCTGTGATCATAAAATTGAGGCTTTCTTCGCTTTGGGAAATCAATTACAAAAGCTGTTCTATAATCCATGTTAAACCCTTTACCTCTGAAAGGTAAGTGCGTAACCAATACTTTTCTTTGTCTGTCCAGTAAATGAATTCTCATATCAAATTCTATGGGTGTTTGAAATGCGTTATAGAAAGACAGAAGATAGTAAGACGTTATAGAAAGAAATGATGCCACCATCATGAATTATCTTGAATCTTGTTTATGTGCGTATGCGTTAGATAAGATGTCAGATCTATTGTTTACCTCAAGTTTACTTTGCATAATTTCAATACGCCCTTTATCAATCGTTCTTCTTTGCAGGTTCTACTCTGTGATGCAAATTCATCGCCGTTATTGGATTTTAACTTTTCAAGACAGATAAGGTGCCCGTCACAAACGAAGAAAGATACGCACGAGCCAAAGAAATCGCAGAAGCACTCTGTTCTCAATCAAAATGGCTTACACATGGCAGATCAATAAAGATTGATGATTTACAGAATCTAAAGGTAAAGATTACTGATTATGGTGATAACCCTGAGTTAAATGATGATTTTGTGGCATAACCTCGAACGATTTAATCATATGAAGATATGTTTTACTATGAACCGGATATGTCTCTGCTGCAGAATAGTATATGACAGAGTATTCTTTACCTTCGATCATTGTTCCGATGTTAGTAAACCTCTGTAGTGCATCGGAAGTGGGATTCCTGAAAGTACCATTCAACAAATATCCAGGGTGGCCTGCTACAACAATATTATCTGTGGTATCTTGAGTGAACCTCATATCTGGTAGATTCGCGCGTTGTGGTTTCTTTCAACTAGAATAGAGTATATTCACTTCTGGTCGGTAATAGTGTATCTATAATTTAACTAATTTAATTGGTTAGTCAAATCATACCTATGCACCAGGTCCTCGATGAATGTATAGAAGAATAGGACCGTATAAATATCATATTAACTAAGTATATCATATGGACGCACAGGAGTGTTTGGGCTGGGACCTCGCCGATATGGACGCGTTGATGAGGCAGATTGGACAGAGCGAGGCGCACCGTTGAAGAAGCTAATACTGCGACGGCAGAACAAGTTTTACGACGAGCCATCGATAAAATCGCGCGGTCTAGCACAAATATCTCCGACAGTTTTATCGCTAACAGATGTCCCATTCGTCCCAGAGGGGTGGCACTCACTAGAAAAGTCTTCATCTCATCGCTCAGTTCTGCAGACATCGGTTGTGAAATTTGGCAGATAACAATTTTACAGAAAGGGCACTTCTTTTAATTCCTTCGAAGTTATCAACGTTAGAGCACTGTCCAGACAGGGTCTGCCAGAAAGATGTTTAGTAGGAGTCGTCGTAGAACTCACTGTCCTGGACCCCTCTAAATTGAGAACACCCAAATGATAGAGACGCGATTAGAAACACCGGTTTTAGGCTATGACCATATTCCTGATTTGACCTACCTGCTGCCTGTTATATTGATGCACAACATGACATAAAGCAATTCGCGCGATTTGAAGAAATACATGGTCACAGCATTGATGTGTCTCTTAAGAAGACTGCGTGACCATTATGAGATTGTATAGATTCTAGCGCGGCATAGTATAAAGCAATTGCAGTAGTGAACCCTCTCTCCCTGCCGCAACAATACTGTTTTCGTTATATGCTCCACTTCATCATCCAGAACATAGGACGAATAGTGCCTCCCTTCAGACAATTATATCAAGAAACTATATCAGACCTGCAGATGGAGTTGAAGGCAGCCTTAGTGGATCTTGGTCATAAAAGTGCCTTCGATCTATTGCTCAAAGAAGCGTGGAACCCAGAAGTAGCAGCGATGGGGAATTCCACTTTGCCGACGGTCTTGGACAAATTGAACGTCATGTCGACCATGCATCTCAGGAAGCTCATTGCTACTTTAGTTCGAGAGAACGGTCAAAGAGACTGTAATATCTAAGTTAGAAGAAAGGATTGGCGTGCTTGAGAGTACGTTAAATGAGATCAAGAATCAGCCTAATACAGATGTCATCGTGTGCGCAACCTCCTACTCGGATATCATTTTCTAATGCCATCTTCATGACGACATCCATTTCTCAGATGGATATGCTACAATTCTAAATCGATGGTATATGAAATATGTCAATATGAAATATGTCAACTACCATCTCATCCTTTTGGGAAAAGTTGTGGTCAGTCAATATCAAGACTACTGATATCCTGGGCCAACTCGGTTTAGCGAATTAGAATGTCGATCTAAGATGGGAGTTCCTTCCTCGAGTCCTGATAAGCGAAAGATGTCTTCTAGCCTGAAATAATCTCAAAAGGTTATGAGAACGCTTTCAAATCCTGTCTCAGAATCTTTGACAGGATTTGTATCGGTATAGAAAGTCTGTTTCCCCATGATTCTGCCGCCCTTCAGTTAACCGAAGCCGGAGTACCATTGACACGTGAAGATACTATCCAATAACGGTGAAGACTTGTCTGGGGCCTTGGTATTGTCCGGTCTGTAAAATGCCTTTTTTAATCGCGATAATTATACTGGAGCTATAACATATAGCTATAGATCCTAATTTTAAGGATGCTCTTTCAACGGTTTTCTATCATTTGGATATTCTCTCTTGAAGTTCGGGAGGCAGATGTTCTCGGTGCTTTTTTACCTATTGCAATCATCGCCAGTACGTCGGCATTTTCAGACTGGAGAATCTCAGTATGGATTTATTAAGTACTGCTCAGTACGGATTTATCGTGAGCATTTTTCATTTATCTGGAACACCAATGTTTCTCATAATTCTTCTTGCAACTAGCACTGTTCTTATCCCGTTCCTGAACCAGAATAAGATTGGATTAGCACAACAACAAAATAATCATTTCCTTTCAGATCGATAACACTACATTTTCTCATCATATGGCAGTTGTTAATGGTGTTCAAATACACTACGTTATCGGAGGTCATGGTGATCCTGTAGTTTTATTACACGGATGGCCGGAAACTTGGTATGAATGGCACAAAGTAATGCCAGCCTTAGCCAAGAACTATACTGTTATTGCACCTGATATGCGAGGGCTTGGAGACTCTTCAAAACCATTAACTGGATATGATGGTAAAACCGTAGCCGAAGACATACATCAACTAGTTACTAAGTTAGGATTTAAAACAATTTTCCTAGTGGGTCACGATTTCGGAGCACAGATAGCCTATTCTTACGCAGCTGCACATCCTGCGGAAGTAAAGAGGTTAGTAGTCATGACCATGAACATTCCAGGTTTCATACCTGCCGGAAAAGTGCCATCATGGTGGTCCGTATTACATCAGACACGCGATTTACCAGAAGTCCTTGTACAAGGAAAAGAGCTGATGTATTTATCATGGTTCTTTAATAATCTTGCGTATAATCCATCTGCACTTACACCGGATATCAACGAATTTGTTAGCCATTACTCTGCTCCAGGCGGAATGCGTGCCGGATTTGAGTATTATAGAGCAGTTCCACAGGATGCAATTGAAAATCAAAATTATTCAAAGACTAAGCTTACAATGCCAGTACTGGCGGTAGGAGCATCCTATTATCCAGTATTCGGAGGTAATGTTACTAGTAACTCCTTACTGGGGGACTACCCACTGTATGCGATGAAAGCATTAGCTCAAAATGTTCGGGGTATCCAAGTTCCAAATTCAGGGCATTGGATTCCAGAAGAGCGGTCAGACTTTGTAATAAAACTGCTTGACAATTTCTTTGGTGGTAATTCTACTATAACTAGTAAATGAGAACTATCACATAACTCTGCAATTGTATGCCTGAAATTAAAACAACCGCCACTGATACACTAGAACAAGACAAAAAGTGTCATTCCAACCCTCCGCGCAGGGTTACGCCAGCAGCCTTTGTCGATGAAGGGAGAGAGCAACTTATGATAAGGAGAAATATCGGGTTATTTCGGCTTCGACAGGACGCTATTTGGAGATACTAGTCACAGCAGAAAGTGGTGGCATCAGCTCAGAGAGCAGCTGCAGAGAGACAGTATTAGATCCTTCGTTTGCTACATATTTTCAGATAGATTTAGTTGTATGCCTGAGCTTATTTGCAGGTATCATTATTATTACTTTCAAGCGAACTATCTTTCAAGATTACTCATCGTTAGGGATTCAAAAGGCCATCAAGACTATGGTACTTTCTATCATCGTTCTTGATTCTGTTTTTGTAAGTGGAACCGCGGGGCTTTATTATGG
>JBAVTY010000400.1:0-4136 GCA_049696495.1 Candidatus Nitrosopolaris sp. | reverse complement strand
GCTTTGGACACGTTACCAGCTGTTGCGCTACCTGCTTTGGACACGTTACCAGCTGTTGCGCTACCTGCTTTGGACATATTACCAGCTGTTGCGCTATCTGCTTTGGACATATTACCAGCTGTTGCGCTATCTGCTTTGGACATGTTACCAGCTGTTGCGCTACCTGCTTTATTCATCATGTTACTTGATTTCATACTCGAATTGCCGCTCGTGCCAGTCGAGGAAATTAAACCAAGTACCGATGAAGCAGAACCCGCGCTCGTTAGCATAATACCAATAGACAAAACTAGAGTCACTCCTAGGACGTTAGACATCATTTTCACCATTGGTTATAGAGAACATACATATGATTTAATCCTTTCAGGTTTGAAATATGACATCAGAACAGAAATGATATAAACATCTTGATCATATCATCTTGATTCAGCTTAGCACGTCAAGGAAAGATATGTTATTTTGTCTTATTCTTCAAACTTTAGAGATCTATATAGTGCCTTCGTAATCTAATCATGGTTCCTGCCTCCTAAGCAGAATCTTTAGCTTGTGAGTTGTAAGTTTGTCTGTAATGGGTCTGTATAAGTATAAATTAATTTTGAGTACTGGATTTCTGCCATATTAGATTAAAACGTTGTGTATGGGGTTCTCATACAACGAAAAGCCTGCCATTCTAGATGCGACAGTAACTGCTGCTGGTACTTGTTCCTGTGTATAAAACCTACTAACTCGAAATCAGCAGCTCAAAAAATAGATATGAGTTTTCAAGTATTAATAGTGGTTACTCTATCATTTTCCATGATGCCTTTTGGTGTAGATGTCCTCGGAACCCTTAACGAAAAGTTAAAGCAGCTAACGAACGAAGCTAAAGATCATCATAGTTCGTTTACCGATTTAACGAAAGTATACAGAGAGGAAAAGATTAATGAGAAAGATTTCTTTAATAAGATTCTCAATTATGTTGTCACGACCTCAGCTCTGACATTCCTTACGGTTAGGGTAATATTGGAATTGAGATCCGCGTTGGAAAAAGGTACGACGATAAAAGATATTGCTGGGGCATCTTCGGCTTCAGGTTGGCAAACTGGTGGTTTCGGAATTAGCAGTTTTATTTCTTCTGTCGGCAATGTGGGTCAAGAACATACTTTGCCTGCACCTCGGAATGAAGATATGTCACTTCCCTCGACGATTACGCCATCCAGGACTTGTAAAGAGTGCGGAACGGTACTTCCAATCCAAGCAAAATTCTGCAGTAAGTGCGGCAACGCTCAGGAAAATACCTAGTAATCTCACGTACTCTTTGTAATGAACATGCTCTCCAAATATTGAATATGCTAAATATTTGAGTAGTTCTTTTATCTTGCCATACTTATTAGATGTTGCATCGCGTCAGCAATCTCTAAAAGCGGTCTATTGGATGGTTTTGGACATCTTCCCCTAGTGTTTTCGATTTATCCCTCCACTACATGACATTTTTTTCTCGTCTCCAGAACATATACATTCATCTTTATTACTATCATCTCTTCCAACTTCCGTGTAATTAGCCTGACTTTTGGATATCTTTTTCTTAGAACATGAAAAAGAGCTGAATCTTGCTTTGACACATCATTCTCTCGTTGCAATTCAGTTGACTTAGCCACAGCTGAATCCTCGGGGGTCATAGTGCCAATAAATCGAAATATTACAATATGCTTAATAGTAATTTGCTAATAAAATACGGATGCCTTCGAAGTAAATTTGCCATTATTATTATGTAAGTAATCCATAAAAGAATCATTACCTGTGGACCGGATAGTCTTCAGTTGTTTGGTTAGTTAGACCGATTCTTATTTTTTGATTGTTGTTTTCTAGCTGCTTCTACATTGTCTTGTTTTATCTCCTCTAATAGAGAGCCGTCATCTTCCCGTTGTCGATCTTTTTTGGCTTTAGAAGCAGTCATATTTATTGACCTTTATTGGTAGATATAACATTAACAATACTATTTTTTACCTTTTATTTTCATAAAATCTTTCTATATCTAACGCATAGTCGAACACAATTAAATTAAATATTTCCAGAAGTTGCATTTTTGGGCCGATCATCACTTAGCATTCTAATCTCTTTAGGCGTAGGTTCTGTTTCCCTCTCAAATTTAACACTAATTAATCCACTTGGAGCAGTTACATATAAGGAACTCCCATCATAATTATTAATGTATGATTTTGGAATATAGCAGTGACGTATGTTCGCTTCTCCCTGTCTAACTACAACAAATTCATTTCCTACTTGTTCAATATCTCATATGTCTGCATTATCAGTTGTCTTCACACGTTTGTGGACTATCCCTTCCCAAGGTATGGTAAGTGTCTCCATAGACCGTTCTGTTTGAAGTTTAACTCCAGGTTCTTTTGCCATGAATGGTATTCCATGTAAAAATTGTGGATAAGTAAAGTCTACTCTACGCCTTTGTTCCATATATTCTTGGGTTTGAAATTCAGAGTCAGTTGGTGGACTATCTCTTTCATATCTAACTTTTATTTCATCTTTTGTAAGAGAGACATGCAGGTTTTCCCCGTCGAATCCTGAATATAATACTTTGGTACAAAATAACGTTTTTTATGGAGCGCCCCTTCCTTTACTTCAACGATTCTAACTTTTTCGTTGATACGTGGTCATCTTTAGCGACTTCAGAGTTACTGCAGTTACTGCAGGCTAATAGATAATGATCAAGAATAGATATTCATTTTAGAACTAGTGTTTTTTTAATTCAAGATTGATATATTTGTTTATTAGACTGGCTAATTTGTTCAATGAAACCGGTTTTTCTATAAATTCGTCTATCTTGACAAATGGTAAGATTCTTCTGAACTCAATATCATTAACCGAAAAAGCTGTCATAAAAAATACTTTGACTTGTGGTTTTATTTCCTTGACCTTTTTTATAAATTCGTATCCATTCATTCCCGGCATCCTGAGATCGGTAATCACTAATCCGTACAATTCAGAATTTATTTGAAAGTGTTCTAGTGCCAAATAAGGGTCAGTAAATGCAAATACACGAAATCCTTGCTTATCTATTCCTTGTTTGATTACGCTGATAATATCAAATTCATCGTCGAGAACCAATATTGCTTTAACTTGGGATTGAGATTCCATAACTTTTTACATTGAGATATCACTATAACTGGTATAAAGGATTTTCAAGTACGGTACTATAACTGGTATAAAGAATTTACAAACACTTGTCAGTTCTTCTTGTATGTTGATAGCGATTTAAGTGCTCGACAACAATTTTCAGATATATTTAGATAAAACTCGCCTGGATCTTGCTGAGTATATCTGCATCATGTTACCTTAAAGCGAGAAGAGAAAATATGATAATGATAGCTAACTATGATAGCTGCGCCAGATTATTACATAAGTGGAAATTCAGTCCTATGGTTCCAAGAAATTCGTAAGAAGCAGTTCAAAATAGCGTGCGTTTTAACGATATGGTATAGCTTGTAGCAGAATAGACAATGGTCTACACCACGACTCAACGAAGACACATGATGAAAAGATCCACTCGATATAGTAATCCGGTCTTATTTCAATTCCCACATTTTTGTTGTTTGGTTATTGCCATTTACTTCTGTAATGTAGGATCCTTCCAAGTTGTTAAGGAAAGCGAATTTACTGGAAGAGTTGGTGTCTTTGAAAATTATAAGTCCTCGGTAGGTTGCCGTTCCGTCTTCATTCTTAGTCCCGCTGATATCATGTCCTGTCCAAGTTACCATTTGTTTGTCCTTAGTAGTTATTACTCCATGACCAAATCCAAGTGCGTCTATAGGAGAAAATATCCATGTTTCAAGGTTTGTAACCTTACCGACACCCTCCATAGTTCCATTTTCAAAGATTGGTTCCACTTGCTGAGGAAAGCCTGCAGATTTTAATTTCGTTGGACTTATTGTCCATCCCCGTGCTAGGTAAATTGGATCATTGCTTACTAAGTCAAGTGTCATAGCAAATGTCATTTTAGCACCATCTTCCAAATTGCTTGTCAAGGTACTCGGATACATGGTCTTTTAGTTCTTCAATGTATTGATAGAACCTATTTGCACATACGTCTGACTTTATCTGTTGGTTAACTCTTCTTTCGTTAGGATTCATGTATGGCGCCTTTT
>JBAVTY010000399.1:0-6309 GCA_049696495.1 Candidatus Nitrosopolaris sp. | reverse complement strand
AGAAAAGATTTGGATTAATTAAATCAATAGGCTGGAACATAGAAGTGCTTAACAGATTGCAATGTGCAAACAAACTGGGACTAAAGGTGACACGATATGCGATATCGAATTAGGCAACAACCCCGACGAATACCGTAAGTGATACCCACAAATGGAATTCGTCATCTTCTTTATAATTAACACATCTACATAAGATGTTAATGAATTCAAAAACAGGAGTTGTTTTCAGCATCGTAGCTATCGCAGCAGTAATAGCACTATTTGCATCAGGTCCATTAGCAGCAACCAAAGCACTTGCTTTCGGCCACGGCTTCGGCGGCTTCGGCGGCTTCCCTAGGGGCTTCGGCGGCTTCCATAGGGGCTTCGGCGGTGGCTGCGGTGGCTGCTGATAAACACAAGAGCACAAACGTCAAAGGTCACGAACACCTCTCCACCCTTTTTTGTTACTTACTCTATGACGATTTGTATTCAGACGTAAACATGACGCTCCGAGGTATCGACTTGAAACCTGAACCCATACAGGAAAAGAAGATTGAACAATCTTATTGTGTGGCTTAACTTTTGTGATGACAATTCGATTTTGCGCTTTTTTTATTACTCTAGTTACGCTCCAGTAACACAAATGCCACGTCTACCACCTAGAAAAATATGTAGTAGATGTGGCTTTTCCAAGGAAGAATCAGAATCTTTCTGTGAGCGATGTCGAAATGGTCAAGAACCCTATTTAACATACGTCAGAACATCTTCAAGATGTGCCAAGTGTGGAGGAGTCACAAATGATGTAGAACAAACATGCGAGTACTGTCGTAACGCTCAAGAACTGCCCAGCCGACAGTACTACTACATGAACACCCCTTGGCTAGTATCAACGCAGCAGTGACAGGATTCGTCATCAACAAAAAAAATACAAGACCCTTTTTTGTTACTTGGTCTTGACGAGTTGTGTTCGGACGCAAACATGACATTGCGACGTATTGACCTGAAACCTAAAAGTACTATCCCATAGAGGAAATGAACATTGAACAACTCAATATTAATCGAATTTGCAACTTCCTCTCCACTGCCATGTTTTCGGTTGGTATATATCATTGGAATTCATTTTGTCCTTTATTAAGACAATGATGTTTGAATACTATGCAAATTTCATACAGATATCATCTGGATAGGCTAGAGAACCTATTGGCTATAGGAACCAGTCTTGTGACGTGACAAAATGTTAGATACTCAACTTCATTTTGTCAATGGTATTGTAATTCTCCTTGCTGCCGCAATTCCTATTTACCTTACTATAAAATTAAACAATAATCTGAGAAAATTAACGGCAATACTCTCCATTTTTATACTTATTCATGCGGTATACTGTTGGCTAGACTTTTTCGGGTTTGATTTCTTATCCGATGGAGTTTTTGAACCGCTTTCTGCTGCAACCTTGCTATTCTTTGGAATCTCTTACTACGGGGTAACCAAAAAGAAATCTAACGTAAAGAAGATGGTTGCAATATGGACCCCTATTACTTTCATTCCTCTGTTGGATAGCTTTACAATAATTTTGCTGTTGGCAGCGTTGGGTATATTTGTATGGTTAGCGGCCAAATCCAAAGACATTAGAAGTTTCCAGTTTCAGATTTCAATATTTATAATAATTTGGGTATTTGGACAGGTAGCTGGTTCTCTTCAAGATAACGGAATAATTGTACTATCACCCTTCCAAGGCGATATTGGATTAGAAATACATGTTGTATCTTTAGCGTTTTTTAGCATCATGGTATGGCTTAGATTCTACTTTTCACAGAGAAATCTGTGGCTCTATGTTACTTAGGTATGAAGCGTGTTATGCGTGAGGTTGACCAGTTGAAATCGAAATATCCTACGAGGGCAGTATAAAGTTATTATCTTTATTATGTTTGCTTGCCAGCCAGGTATCAATAACTAAAACCAAAGTGGTGTAAGCCAAAGCTAAACGGGAAGCCGAAATGGTGTAGTCCAAAGCCTCTGTGGAAGCCAAACCCTCTATGGAAGCCCCCGAAGCCGAATCCTGGGAACGCTAGTGCTTGCATGCTTGCTACTAATGGACCAGATGAAAAAAGTATTATTGCTGTAGAAGCAGCTAGTATACACATTACAATACTCTGTGTATCATTAAACACTGTCTCTAACAACTAACAAAGGATAACTGTTCTATTTAAATTAGATGACAAATACCACAAGTGAGACTCGACACTATGGTTTTATAGAACGATACGAAGCTTTGTTGCATAAATTACTATCATATATCAATACGAGATAACTTATAATGATAAGACAAATCAGTTTTGCTATAGTAGCAATAGGACTGGTGATATTTATAGGAACTAGCATCGCACCAGCAGCATTAGCTTTCTTCCCGGGCGGAAACACTTTCCAAAGCATAAAGCAAGCCAATAACTGTTTTGAGGCTGATTGTCCTAACCATGCTACCAACACCGCCAACCCACAAGGCACAAACACTGTCCAAAGTATAAGCCAAGTGAATGATTGTGCTAAGGCTGATTGTTCGAACTCGGCTACCAACACCGTTAAGTGATGAATTTAGCCATAACAATGGTTAAATCATCCCCAATCCTTATTTTTAGACTTGAGTTAACGAGAGGTTAAAAACATAATAACACACATCAACACCACTAATATGTTAAGAAAAACCACCTCCGATGACTAATACCAGAAGAATTATGTGACCCATTACATAATTAACATTCTTACAACATTAGGTAGAGATTGTAATGCCATTGTTTGTGGAAGCGAATCTCCGACCGTTGTGCTACATGGTACTACGATGTCCCACAGGCTTAGACAAGAAGTATATGACTTTTATTCGTTGATGGCCACGTGGTTCATCCGAAGTGGTCCATCATACATGATGTGCGTATGCGTGATTATGCCCCAATTTTATAAAAATATATTGTGGTCACATAACGACTAACACGAACTACACTTTGATGCAGACAACTTGTAATTCTATAACATGACGAGCAGCAGATTATAAAGAAGCAGCGATACATATCTCTAAACATTTTGGTCTGTACCTCACTTCTAATATTAAGGACTCTAGTGAGTTGAAATTTTCCTATAACCCACCGGCGTGATAATACAATTACAGAGTCAGGTAATGGTTTTCATTTAATAGTTTTTGTAGTATTACCACCAAAGAAATTGTCGAGTAGTTTTATTATAATGTCTGGTCGTTCTTCGGGAATCCAATGACCTGAATTGGGAACTTGGATACCTTGCACATTTTGGGCCAATGTCTTCATTGCATACAGTGCGGAGTTACTAGTAACATTGCCTCCGAATGCTGGATAATATTCTCCTGCTACGGCTAATACTGGCATTGTAAGCTTAATCTTGGAATAATTTTGATTCTCAATTGCATCCTGTGGAAAAGCTCTGTAATACTCAAATCCGGCACGCATTCCGCCTGGAGCAGAATAATGGCTAACAAATTCATTGATATCTGCCTGCGTGATTGCAGCAGCATTATATGCAAGATTATGATAGAACCATGTCAAATATAGAAGCTCTTTTCCTTCAACAAGAGCTTCTGGCATATCAGGTGCTTGATGGAATACAGACCACCATGTTGGCATTTTTCCGGCAGGCGCGAAACCTGAAAAAGTATAGTCAATGACTACTAGCCTCTTTACTTCCGTAGGATGTGCGGCTGCAT
Source organism: Candidatus Nitrosopolaris sp. (assembly GCA_049696495.1). Classification (GTDB taxonomy): domain Archaea; phylum Thermoproteota; class Nitrososphaeria; order Nitrososphaerales; family Nitrososphaeraceae; genus Nitrosopolaris. The sequence continues at coordinate 2,606 of JBAVTY010000399.1, read as the reverse complement.
AAGAGTAGGCTATCTGAGATCCGATATCATGACCCACTAGAAAAATTGTTTTAAATCCTAACTTAGCAACTAGTTGATGTATATCTTCAGCTACAGTTTTACCATCATATCCAGTTAATGGCTTTGAGGAATCTCCAAGGCCTCGCAGATCAGGTGCAATAACAGTATAGTTTCTAGCTAAGGCTGGCATTACATGGCGCCATTCATACCATGTTTCTGGCCATCCGTGTAATAAAACTACAGGATCACCGTGACCTCCAATAACGTAGTGTATTTGAACACCATTAACAACTGCCATGTGATGAGAAAATGTAGTGTTATCGATCTGAAAGGATATACCAGTAGGCTGTTGTTGTTTGGTTAGAGATGACGACGTTTGATTATTTTGTTGTTGCGCTAGTCCAATCTGATTTTGGTTTAGGAAGGGGATAAGAACAGTACTAGCTACAATAAGAATTAAAAGAAAGATTGTTTTTCCAGAAAAATGAAAGGAAACATTTTTCATAATAAACCCATAATAACTACTCAATTTAAAAGGATTACTGAAAAGTCGTTAGGTATATGCAACTAGTAGCTTTGCGCCCAAATAGAACAACTACCCATCTATTTGTTGTTTTATTCCTTAGACTTACGCATATTCTGTGACATATAGGAAATGCTGCATGATATCGTTAGGTGAAATACTAAAGCAAGGTATAATTTCAGTCTAATTTAATGCTCTTTCGTTTCCATACTTGGTCATTGTTCTAAGTATCTGCTGGACTTCTTCAGGACCATCATTCTTTCGTACCAACTTTCCAATTGAGATCACATCGAGAATATCCCCTCTCTGGCTCCATACTGTTTTTCCTATGACATGAGCAATCTTCAATCTTGCAAAAAATCTTGTAAACCATTCCACCTTACTGTCAACTTCATCTCCAGGAATTAATGTTATTGCAACTGCATCTAGAAGCGGATCAGTAGAATGGTGTAAGAAATTGGGTGCCGATTATGTAATAGACCATCATAAAGATCTTGAGGGCCAGATAAGGTCTTCCGAGAGCCAGATAAGGCAAAGTAGCTGCAAAGAATATAATTTCAAACTCGTTTGCGATGTTCTGTTTTTAGGTGCCGCAATAGTGGTAGCGCAGTACTTCTAGTATGTAAGAATAGAAAAGGAGATCCCCATACAGCATTGGTAAGAGGCGTAATGAATGCTGCCGTTAAACAACGGACCCAGAAAATAATCGGATGATACATGCTGTCGATACACTCTGTTAACGCTGGTTATTGCTGACTACAAAAAAGTTGAGGTGTAAGAATCCGAATTTAAAAAGTCAGCAAGGCAAAGGGATATTAACATTCAAATTATTGACCGTTTGCGTGTACTTTTTCAAGGCGTTAAAGGATAGAGGTACTGTTGATAGCAATAGTGGAGACCATTATGCCTTCAAGCTTCGTATCCAATTTACAAGGCACTGAAGTTTTAAGAAATCCTAACGCGTGTTTTCATCTTTACCTCCAATTCATGAAAGAGAGCTTAATACGTTACCACTCCTTCTCATCCCTTCATCCTTTTAATCAACTTCATTAATATTGACGGTACCACTAATGATGCCCCGAAAAGAGCTGTGAAAAACCCAAAGATCATTCCGACGAATCCACATGTCATTTGATTATTGGCTATGGTACATGCTTTTGGTGTTACATCTACTGCACACATAAATTCGCTGTACCTATCTTGGCCTATCGATCCCTGATTGTAGCAGATACCAAAAAGAGATAAGCCTATGACAATCAGAGCAATCCCGATTATCTTCGTTGTTTTTCTGGTTATACTTATTACTATCATATCATGTCATCTTATCAGGTGTATCGTATCGCCGCGATTATCTGTGAATTCTATGTGGTTCGGCGTTACTGTTGTCAATGTGTTGTTTTCACAACCACCGGCATAACATAGGGTCAAAATATGGTGTCCAATGTATCCCCATGAGCCTTCTAAGGTATAATCACCAAATCCAGTCTTAGTAGGAACAGTCATTTTCATGTAGCCATTGTGCTTGGTATTATTTCTATCATGCGATCTATTGAATGTTTGTAGAAACATTTCTGATGGTGTTAGTCCATTTATTCCATGTCATGATTCCGAGCTTTATTCCATGTCACATTTAAGAGACTAACCTCTTTTGCAAATACAGATTTTCCTATATGTTCAAAAATAATATCCACGCCTTGATTATTTGTTAAATTTCTAACTTTCTTATACCAATTAGGCTTTTTTTCTTCTTAACATTGTCCTTTGTTGTTTCTCTTGTCAGTCGCCTCCAGGGTCTACGACAACTATAGTAACAATTAATTATGCCAATCAGTGGCATGATTAATTTCAACGAGACCGGCTTTGGAAATCTATACGATACTACTTTCCCACCAATCATTCAAGGGGGAAAACTGGTGGGAATGTTAGCAGACGAGAATAGGACCACCATGATTTTGATGCTTGACCCAAGAAACATGACTATTGAATTGCCAAGAATTGTCATAGACCGATGATATCATGTTTGAAATATTATGATATTCACTGTTCATGAACTCCGTAATCCCATGTATGTAACCAAAATTGT
>JBAVTY010000398.1:0-4644 GCA_049696495.1 Candidatus Nitrosopolaris sp. | reverse complement strand
GTTTTGCTTCAGTGGTGGTTGCTCTAGAGTTAAATATATCAAGTATTAATCTCTCCCTATCTATCACCGTTACAGCTGTCAACTTCTCTAGATTGTGAATTTGTTTCGAAGTCAAATGTTCATCAACGATTATTTTGTCTGATTTGGACTCTCTTACGAACTCCTTTATTTCTTCGGCCTTACCAGATCCTATGCCATACTTTGAATGATTCAAGTACTTTTGAGTAAAGATCTTTATAATTTGGTATGCCTGCATTGTTGTTTTTGTTAGTGCTGTTGATTCCACTAGACTCTTTGCTTCAGCTGATCGGAATTTATCAGGATATGTTACAAGAACTACTTCAGTTGTCGAATTACTCAAAAAAGGTCAAGACCAGTCCATATAATCTGCTATATCGTACTCATTACGGTGTCCTCTTGAACATGTATGTGAAGTGTCACGATTAATAGCTGAGGTTCTAAATTCTTGATTGCTATCTTCAGCAACATACAGTCCTGGAAAGACTTCACCACAAGTCTTACATTTTATCATAAGCATTGGCATTCTAATTATTCAACTCTTTTGTTTGTCATCTGTAATGTATCGATAGTTACTATTATACTTAGATGCATAAAATTATACTCTATTTATCAAGATATCTAAGAAATTTGGACTGTAATATTGTTTATTCAGGCTGTAATTTTTATTGTTATTGTTGATAAAACAGCGTATGTTTGAAATTTAGGCAGATAGACACTTGACTTTAGGTTCAAGCTCCAAAAGCTGGGGTATATTATAAAGGCAAGCTTCTGTTGTTCTAATGTAGAATATCGATTGACAAATATAGGACAGGAACTCATCGAGTATTTAATTGGCTTACTACAGTGGATGAGAAAGCGGTTAAATTAAAAACCTAAACAAGTGTTGCTATTGCGACTTACTTATCTGCTACTTCAGTAATCTTTACCTTAATTTTGTTCCCAACTTTTCCGATCTCCATAAAAATTACAAAACCCTGCCAACAACAAATCGCAGAACAGAAATAATACCAAGCGGAAAAAGGGTCACCTATCTACACAAATGCTAGACGGAATTTCGTTAAATTGGACAATTCTCACCCATGAATCATAGTCCTCGGTTTGCATGCAAAGGAGGTCAGGAAGTACGTATAGAAGCATTATCACTATAGCCCCAAAGAATAGATATGATAGATACACCCTAATTGGAGATCCAGTAATGACAACTGGTAAAAGAAGCTTGGAATCTAGATGCGACAAATGTAACATGAGAATTCATCAGCTGTATACAGGACATCATAAATGCGGTTATGGAAACTGTCCTGTTTGTAAAGCTCCTATCCTGAATCAACAGTATTGGATCCACGTTAGGTCACACCCGGGACACGAGAATGATGCCCCATCTCCGTCAAGAGGTACATTTGGTAATTGGGAAAAAAGAAGGACGCATTCTGCTCCGTGCGCTAATAATAATTCTACTAGATCATCATGAATTTGATTAATTGTACTGTGGATTGACCATATTTGTCAACAGCTTGATGAACTGTAATTAGAGAGAATAAGTTAAGTATCATAAATTATGGCAACTACCTATATATCCGACCCTGTTGGCTTTTCGTAAAGGTATTCCTAAATTTGAGTTGAAGTCAGTGATACCAGGGAGAAAGGTAGTGATCAGCGGAAGAATGAATTGATAAAGGGTTCTGTTGGTATAAGGAAGATATATAGTCAGATTAAAAAGGAGATAAGACTAGAACTTTTAAAATTTCATTGCCTTTTGAATCCACATTCGACATCGGCCACAGTCAGGTTGCTTGGAAGAAGCATCTTTCCTCGGCTAGGGCCAAGAATACAGAAATTCCTTGGCTAGGAATATTTCGAAAGGCCTGTATGCCGTATCAAATAGAAATGAACTCAAAATCCGATACCCCGTTTTTGTATGAGAAAATATCACGATCACAATGGGGGGTTACCTTTTTTGACTCTTTTTCATCCAGTTTATCGACATGTTTATTGGACTTGTCTTTTTCTTCAATTTTATCAACCCCGTTATCGACACAAGGATGAGCTTTCTTATCATTTAATGTATTAAGAAAGCGATATCATCAACAGCATTCATACAATTTGTCACTAATTTTTTTAAAGGATCTCACCATATGGTGTTTTCTCCTGAAAAGCATCTGATATTGCATTTTACCCAGAGTCTCGTCACCAGAGGCTAAATTTACGATATCGATCGCTATTCGCGTCATCGAATATTTGGGTAATCTTGCTAAGAGATGGAAAAAACCTTAGGAGGCTATATTACTTTTTCCAGATCTCTTGATCTCTAGACAAACATCATGGTAAAATGTATTTACCATATGACATGATTAAGAACGATTTTAAGTTAGAGTACAAGATTCTACAGTAGGTAAAAGGTTACCGAATGCAGTTGGTATTTATTCGCGCTAACGGATGACCACAACAATAAGATGGAACGATGGTGGTTATTTACTGGCTAAAATTGACATGCAGACAAACTACAAAAAATGTTCAAAAATAGGTAAGCCCAGTTATTATTCAGAATCTTCGTCTTCTGACTCAACCTCTTTTTCTTCAGAGTCTTTATTTGGCAACAAATTCAAAAACCGACCTGCTGTCTGGTAATGCGTCTGAATTTAACAATTCTGTAATTTTTGATACTATGATTTTCATACCATTGTCCTGTGACACCAAGTTATTCAAGTTATCGATGATCTCTTTATCTTTCTCGCTGACGTCAAGCATACCTTTTACTTCATTTAGATTGTTCTTAATCTTTCTCTCCTCATCATTCGTTATTTTATTAGCAATAAAATTGATATAACCAAGAAAGCTTTGTACAGTCCTTGGGTATAGGGTTTCAGCTGAAGGCATTGAAATAACCCGATTGTAGTTCCTAGTTGGGTATAACTCAATCAGTTTTTCCATTATATATTCCCAGAGTCTTTCATCGCCGACTTGCTCTAGAACGGCATCTATCTCTACTCGTCTCTTTTTTACAAATTCCTTATCAATTGTTTTATTATGAAAAATATCAAGGAACTCATAGTTTACCAAGCGTTGTTGACCTTCTATTGATAGCGCCTCTCTCAACAACCGAAAATAAGGAAATGTTCTTTCATCAATGCCTATCCTCGGTATCTCTGGAACTTTTGAAGCCATCAAAAGGCCATGATCGTCATAGTCTGATAAGATTGCCACATGTCCACCTTGTCTTTGTGCCTCCTTCATCAAATCTTTGCCATATTCAGTCAGTAGTCCTTGCGTGTTTACGATTGTGATTCCATATTTGTTAGCATGTTCGGTAAGTATCTCAACTATACCCATCTTTTCGATAAATAGAATATCTGTGCCGTTCCGTGCTAGATTTTTTATGTAGTCGAACTTGACACCACTCCAGTTACCCTGAAAATACATAACGGCTCTAGCCCCTGCATATATGTTTAGTGATTCTCTGGTTACACCAAGATCGTCGCAGACTTTTTTGATCAGTTTTTAACCCATTCTCTAGACGGCCTTTTCAATCCATTCTGTTCGAATTCCGAAAGAAGACGATACCAGACTCCGTCTAAAGTTAATTTCATCATTATGTATGTTCTCCTCTCATTCTACTTTCAATAAATGCTCTTACTACGTCCTCAGGTTTCTTCTTCGGTTTTTTATTCTCTGGAATTGTGTCATGATGCCGTTCCTTATAAAATGTAAAACCAGCAGCGCGAAAAGTTTGTACGGACTCGGCTATCTTTTTAGCTGCTTCAATTATTGTCTCACTAAATGCGTGTGTATCTATACGTGATTTGTCGTGACCATGATAATCAACTCTAGGAGATACTATATTTACAATAATGACTGATGGAATTTTTATTTTACTATGCGCGACTGATTACAGGAATACTGGCATTGTCTACAGAGACAGAAATGACTGATTTTCGATATATATTATGTGACATTCTGCAAAGGGAAATGTGGGATCTCATTAGATGCGTATTTCCAATCAAATTTAAAGACAAGGACTTGTTCCATAAAGTGATAATACCCGATATGGCCCGTGCCTCGGCATGGATAAGTTTCTTATCCTTAGATGCACAAGCCGCCAGTGCAAAAACAAAGTTTAATCCCGGTAGCCGACCTTTTTTATTCTGACTGATTAACCCTGCAACATCGGGAGCGTTTCCATTTATTATTATTCAATAAAATGAGCGGAAAAGCTGCTGTCCAGTTTGATTCACTTGATTTCGGTCCTTTATACTTCCAGGTACGCCTATCAGAGTTGTTTGGAATTTACATCAGATTCCACGGCTCATTTATGAATCATACATTAACAGGGAAGTAGGATGGACAACCGTGTTGATAATGGGTGTATCAGTTGTAGTTATGTTTGCTATTTGGGGTAGCCATTGATTAATTAGAATCTACTGTAAAGAAGATTACTTGACTTGATTGTCAGGCTTCTGCGAAAGCGTGATCAGAGCTTTTATATCCTTACATATGGCAATTTGATCATGAAAACTGATAAGGAAAACTTAAAACATACTGATGGAAAGGCTTTGTGAGAAGTATAAGTATCTCAAAACTAACAAGGGATATAATACAGCTAAGTTTAGTGTTGATGATGTCCTTAGA
>JBAVTY010000397.1:0-5089 GCA_049696495.1 Candidatus Nitrosopolaris sp. | reverse complement strand
TTTAATGCTAAAAAAGGACCTTCGTATGAATCGACCGCAAATCCATTCTCACCTAAAACCTTCTCTAGCGCCAAACAAACATCTGATTCATCATCCACTACCAAAATCCTTTTACCGATCTCCCGTTGGACAGTCGTTTGGCTATCTTTTATTACCACATTTCTTTATCTCTAGTTACTTATACTTGACGCTAATATGTAAATATTTAAAAAATATCCTGCTATAGGGAAAATTACAGATAAAAAGACACTTGCTGCTAGGCCATCTCTGGTTCCATTCCTCACTACACGGTTCAAGGGATTCGTCCATGTTTTGTCTTCATTAGGAAATTACGCTAGCTATTCGTGAACAAATTAGCAATACCTTTTTCGTATGATTAATGCTATGTTCAGCTTCTTCGATATTTTAAACCACACCTTTTATGTCTCATTTATAAATGACCACTATTCTCCAACTGGATTAGGTGGTTGTGCTTCTTTAGATAATTCAGTTTTACTAATTTTCATTGAAGTCTTCTAATTCTTACATTTGAACGAAACATAAAAGGCATGGTTCCACACGTCTAAATGATTCGCGTGATAAATACAGATTGCAGACGTAATTGGTACTATCCTCTAGCTAGTCCTTGTATAGATGTATACACGTTGCCATTGCACATTCTTGATTAAAGGGTGGACACATCAGAGGGTTTAAAAATCATTAATTTACATTTCATCGTATATTTCATTCAAGAATTTCGTTTTTAATGTAAAAGAAGTGTCACATTGTAGCACATTTTTTTAAATGTTTACATACTAGTATCATCTCATCGTATGATATCAAATAGACAAAGAACAATATCTTTAAGCACTGTAGCTATTGCAGCAGTAATAACACTGTTCACAACAGGTCCATTAGTAGCAACCCACCAAGCACAAGCACGCGGCTTCGGCGACCAAAACCCAACAACAGGTAATCCACATCCTACTGATCCGACTACTGGTATTGAAGGAGGAAATCCACATGATACCCCATCTTGCAACGGAAATCCACATGGCCAAGCTGGATCCACTACAGGTCCTGGTTCACAATGATGTAAACAATCGGGTAATTTATGCGTCCTCATATTTTTTTTAAGTTTATCAAACCTACCTGATGGTGGGTAATAATCCCGTGTATTAACATTTTTTCCGTTTATCGTTTGTATATCCACATCTTTAATTTGTTAACACACATACAACAACGCAGGGGGCAATCCGTCATCAACTGTCATACCCAGGCTAATGGGTTTCTATACGGTCAGGAAAGAAAAATACTACTAGTATGGGGTGGTTTTTTCTTAACACGGTGTTTATGGCTAGGTCAGCCCGTTAAGAAAATTTACCCCCTAATATCCTATTTTTACCTTCACCAGAAGATGATATACCAGACCATATAGCCCCATCTACCAAAAAAAAATCTTTAATCGACTTTTCACGATTCTACTGACGTTTTTCTATTGAATCAAGCCTAGCTGTTAACGCAATAAGCTGATCTGATAAATGCGCTATGGCATCGTCTTTCATTTTGTCGTGATCTCTCATTGACTGGTTTAATGCTTCTAATTCTTCTACCTTGGTCTGTATGCCTGCCCCTTGTCTTTCCAGCTGAGGTATATTTAGAAATGTCAAGTAGGGTTCAATTTTGCGAAATATCTGTGCTTTCTCTGCATCCTTCTTTGTCCAGTACGTAGAACCAGAATGTCCTATGAACCATTCAGAAAAGTCGGCATATCCAAGATCAGATATTGTAGTCTTCACAAATCGTCTAAAAGAATGAAGGGTTATCTCTCTACGGCTTTGATTACCGTCTTCCCTATTACCTTTACCTGAACGATCTAAGGTATTCGAAGATTTACTAAAAATCATGATATAGGACCCACTAGATGGTTTTGCATCAGCTTTCCAGAAAGTTATGTGATGAAGCCTATCGTAGAAATCGCGCCTAACTGGACATTAGAATAAACAAGCGCTATTTAGAATTGAAATTGCTATGCCCGTAAAACAGAAGAAACCTTGGAATTTGATGTGTGAAAGTGGTTGAATCAGATTTCCTTATATAGCTGCCCCTTGTTGTTGATGACTGTCTTTTAATGCAGGGAAATAAATAAATTAACTATACCTTTTTGGTTTAGTTAACAAGGATTAACAAGTCGGTCACAAGGAAATGGCACCCCGGATTATATGGGAAGAATGATCATAGTGAGTGTAAATGCATGAAAATTTGACGACAAAAAAAGAGTCTACGCGATTTGATACGGAAGGTATGCACTGGAAAGACAAGGCACAGATATTCATACCTGAATTACAAATGAATTGGGGGCAAGCTTCGGATGCATTAGAGAAATCATGGAAATCATATAAAATAGCTCGAGCATCAAACAATCAGATGGAGATGAATGTTTTAGCCGTCAGAATAAATAATATTCAAGAGTGGATGGGTATAGAGGTAACGGAATTCGGTTGATGGACTTAACTCGCAATATGACGGAAAAAACATGAAGGTTGTGTATCCCGCTACTTATCCATTCTGGTTTCACTCAAGTATACTCTGGGAAAAGAATGTTCGCTGTTATCAGAACATCTGAGTCTACCAGCAGCATATATCCTTCCTAGCATTTGCTTTGTCCACGCCCTCATCTGGCATTTCTGAACCATCATGCGGCACGGATTTTATTGTCAGCATTATGACCTTAAGGCGACAAATAGAGTAAATACAATTATGCTAAATTCAGGACTAATATGTATAGAATGCATTAGACGAAAGGGAGATGCAGCCAAATTTTGAATTTCGATCTAATACAATTGAATAGCAAAACCTACACAAATAGCAACGCGAATTATAAACAAGTAACAACTACATATAGATACTTTGGCTTGTGTTCCTCTTGCGGTATTAACAATAGTTGTGCTATCGTGCTTGATTATATTTTCATATCTATTTCATTCAAACATATTTTCACAAACAAACTCGTTCTATAATCATAACCTCATTTCGGTAAAAATACTCGTTGATAGAGCGATTCAATCATTTCAAAACAATTCTTCAAATAATACCATTTCACATTTAGAAGCAGCTTATTATGAATTATTGATGTCGACTAATAATAATACAATCAAATCATCTAATATTCGAACATTAGTGTTACTTATTGGACACACTATCAAATTAATGTCAGAGAATACCGTTGCTAAGAATAATGCAATCATGTACCTAAGCGCATTGGAAGAACAGTTAGACCATTACCTACCTGATAGTGCTTCCTATGCTAGGAGTCCTAAAGGACCATTTTTAGAATATGAAAATGAACCATATGGACTTAAGGTTAAATATCCGTACGATTGGATTATCCGAATTAACAATAACTACTCGTTGCCAACCATGTCTAGTTATGCCCATCCACAAATTATTGGCTCTTTTTATCTACCTAATTCAACAGATGGACTTCCATTTTTCTACATGGGAGTCAATAATAATTTATCAAAGCAGTTAAGGCAATTTCCTTTTACTTTACAGCAATATCTAAATAAATCATTGCTGTCAAAGAAAAATTCATCAGCATTTCCTGATTTTAACATAATTGAAGCTACAGCTACAAATAATAGTCTTGCAGGATTTCCAGCGTATGAAATTGTTTGGACCTACAAACATCCAACTTATGGAATGAGAAAACTTGTGGAATTTGGTATAGTAGTAGACGGGTACAAAGGGTACTTTGTAGATTATGCTGCATCTATAGAGAAATTTTCAAAATATTTGCCAATAGCTCAAGATATGAAAGAATCGTTTAGAATATCACAGGATTCGATAAAAGTGCATCAATGAGATCGCAAGGAGAGACAAAATGCCCCTTTTTAGTATTTTTCTACTACCATATACTGAATTGTTCGAGCAAAACAACTTATTCCATGGTGTGAATTCCAGTAGTCAACTTAAATAAGGCGCGATCCCTTTTCTAATAAATTTTGAATAATAACGCACGAATTGCTATATCAGCCATCGCAGGAGTAGCAGGTTTAGTGTCAGTATTTGTTTACATGCATAAATGCCGCAAGATTCCTAAATTATCATTTGATGGATATTTCAAATTCGATAAACCCACTGGAAATGTTCCAAACAAAGTGACGGTATATTGTATTAGAATTGAAGATACAAATACTCAAAGCGAAGGGAAGATTCATTTGTGTGCCGGTTCTTTGACTGTGAATGGTAACGTTTACAGAACAGTTTGGTTGAACAATGGATCCAGGTACCATACTTCTGCTAAAGAAGCGTTATTAAAGCTGTTTGAAGTTGACTGGAGCGACAATCTAATTGGATTCTTTAACACGTTAGGAGAAACAAATGCCGAGACTGTTCTAGCATCATACCCTGAGCGTATCCATAGTAACATTAACCTTGCTTTAGAATCTGTTAAAGGTCATTGTCCTCGATCGATAATTATGAACATAGACGACATAATTAACAATGCAGAAATCCTGTCCATATAAACGAGCCTCCTCACCTCACACTTTATAGGCTGAAAAAGACCTGTGATCTTATCTCGTATTTGTTTCTTTTGTCACGCGTTCCTCTTCCTCCTACCAAAGCATCTAATGCTTATGGTAGCATCTTGCGTATACTCGCTTAGTGACACGTCCGTTTTTCTTGCCTTGTAACTCCAAGTTTATGTTTTTTTACCTGCTATTCATATGACCGCATTTAGGAGAGAGGCAAGAGCCAGCATAATAAGTTAATACGATCCAAAACTTTTTCCTCTATAACTTACATACCTACCGAAATAGTACACGGGGTTCATTGATTAGAAATTTCCTGTTAACTAATAAACTTTATAGTTCATTAAACTTACCGTTATTGAAAAGAGAACCGATGCCTTGATCTCCCCGGGAGGATCGTCGTACTTAGACTGAGACTTCGCTGGATTAAGTGTTGTATTTACACAGATAACAATTTTGGTTACCTACATGGGTTACACTTTTCTGCTTGGTATTATTTCTGTTATGCGATCTATTGAATGTTTGTAGAAACATTTCTGATGGCGTTAGTCCATTTATTCCGCCATGTTCCCTGG
>JBAVTY010000396.1:0-1788 GCA_049696495.1 Candidatus Nitrosopolaris sp. | reverse complement strand
ACTGGAAATACTATTTATGATTCTATAAGTTCACTTTTAATAGGGGCTATTCTGATGGCATTTGCATTCTTCTTAGCTAGAGAAAATAAAGGATTACTTATAGGAGAAGCGATATCAAGACAAGAATACAAAAGGATTGTTAGGCTAATCAAAGAAATACCTGAAGTCAACAAAATAATAACAATTCGCACTATGCATCTTGCGCCAAAGGATGTTTTAGTTACAATCGAAGTAAACCTGATTGATGGTTTGGACACAGACAAGATAGAAACAGTAATAGATAATATCGAAAAGAAGGTAAAACAAGCTATTCCATATGTTAATCCTGCTAAGGTTTTCGTAGAGCTAGAACGCGATAGAGTCTCTGATCTATACAAAAGAAAAAGGTCGAAATAGATTAGGTGTGAAATAAATATACAGTAACACTTTGAAGCGACTTCATTCTAATACGAGCTAGCTCGTGAGTTGTAACTCTGTAGGTGATAAAAACGCTCAATTTTAGTTGATTCTATAATGAGAGGCCGTTTGCCAAGAATTCCGCAGACTTCTTTAAAGCCTTGATAAGATCGCTGAATTTAGTAAAACCATGTCCTTCATCATCAAAAATCATATATTCAACACCTATGCCTTTGTTTCTTAATCTTTCAACTATTTGATCTGATTCATTCTTTACCACTTTTGGATCATTTGCCCCCTGTATTATAAGCAAATTCATCGTTGCCTTTATTTTGTCTACATAAGTAATAGGAGATCTTTCATTAAGGTGACCTTTTGATAATATCGTGTCTGACCCTCTTGATATGAGCCTTTGGTTCTAAAAAATTCTCCGGAGAATACCAGTTTTGGATTTTTTTCTTCTTCACGCCGATCCTTATACCATTCTTGTAACAAGCCCGCCAAATCAGCACCTGACCCTATCCAAGTTAGGAAACCAACTATAACAGCTGCTCCCAGTAGGACGGATATTTGTTTTTGCAGAGCATTGGGCACTAACCAAGGTTGTACCCAAAATTATCCTGTGCAAAGGTTGTAAAATTTGATGCGCTATGAATATTTCTCAAAAGATTGATGAACAATAACTTTGTTTTCAGACAAAATCATCGACTCTAACTAACAAATGTCCTCTGTATTATGCACGGAAGATTACAAAACACTTAAAAAACAAGATTGTGACGGGTTCGAAATTGATCTTAGACAGTCGGTAGAAAAATATGCTGTGTTGAAAGACATGTAAAACTCACCTTCTATAATCCATATGGTTAGCTGACCCCTCATCATGCATGACCACATAGGCCTAGGTCTAGCTAAGTTGGTTGGTTGTCTATAAATTATTTTTTGTAACAGTAACTCATTAACGATTAGGAAGGAGATTATTTATATGTCAACTCTCCAAATATAGGATGTGACAGCATAGGAACCTCTTTCTGAGTGTTCGTTTCTTGTGGCCGATCTTCTCATCGATTATAATTGTAATAAAGTTCTAGATCAATATTCTAATAATTCAGGCGTATACTTTATGACTAGCTGTTGTACTTCCAGACATCGTTGACAATATGCTGTACCAACATGGCTGACACTTTTTGTCTTGTTTTAGTGTATTAGTAGCGGTTGTTTTAAACATTTCATGAACTTTTCTGCTGGTGTCATTCCATTTATTCCACCGTGTTCTCTTTCATGGTTATATGAATTGACAAATGATTCGTATTTCTCTGCCCCATTTTTTTCATCTATCAATTCTTCTACTTGTAGAAATTCAGCTATGACTATCTTGTTGTACGCTTCTACTTT
>JBAVTY010000395.1:0-2813 GCA_049696495.1 Candidatus Nitrosopolaris sp. | reverse complement strand
ATACAGAGGGTTTAAAAATCATTAATTTACACTTAATCGTATATTTTATTCAAGAATTAGATTTTTACATAAAATATGTGGCGTGTTGCAGAATATTTCTTCCAAATGTTTAGATACTAGCAGGTATAGATATATTTACATACCAGCATATAATGTGAGAAAGGCTATCGTTAACCAAATGACGGTCCTAATCAATGATAGCATATAGCCTAGGATCCTTACACCATACCGTTGTCATAAAAGACGAACAACGATTTTGGAAAAGAATATTGATTGTAGATGACGAGGAAGATGTCATCATAACTTTCAAAGCAGGAATAGAAGATAGCAATACCGATACTAACAAAAGAATTGAAGTATATACATCAAATAATCCTGTCTCGGCATTATCAGAATTCAGACCAAATTTCTATGATCTTCTTTTGGTTGACATTAAAATGCCACATATGAATGGATTTGAACTATGTGAAAAGATATTGGCTATCGACATTAATGTCAAAATTTGTTTTATGTCTTCTGCAGAAATAAACCATGAGGCGCTAAGAGAGATATATCCATCACTAAGCTTAGGATGCTTTATCAGAAAGCCAGTCACTATGGATTATTTGATTGAACGAATTATGTCAGAATTGGATTAGGAGGAGATGGATCTACTGAATTCTATCATATGAAGCTGTTCTAACTTTTTATCAAGGAATTGGTTGTCACCTTTAAGGGCACCGTTAACGGCCCATCTCAGAATTTCATCTGGATCATAATTTTGGTATTGAGAATATTTGTTCAGCAGTCTTTTTAGTTCTTCAATTTTTACTATAGTATCTTGGGCTAAACCGGTTCCGAAACTTTGATAGTCCATTGTATGCATTGCAAACAAAAGCAGTAGGTTTCTCCCTTTTTCAACAACAGGGACTAGCGATCTAGACGAAAATCTATCTCTCCATGGATAATCACAGGTACTTCCAACTTTGTGCCAATCTCGTCAGTCTCCGAACAGACAAGGAAAAAGGTTTTAGTTAGGACTTCTCTTGTTGATTAGCAGAATTATTGCTTTTGTCTATGATATTGTAGTAGTCTAAAATCTTTTTATCCAATGCCTTGTATTGAAATTCATTTATCTTTTCACTTATATATGCCCGAATTACCTGATTGTTTATTCTATCAAGATTTTGTCGATCCGTTGCATTGGATAGAGAGGCAACTATATCATCATATTCCTTTACACTTTCTTTTCTCTTTGTTGTTTCCCTATACCATCCAATAAAACCTGGTATAGACCAGCCCACTATAGTGGTAATAACAATAATAACGATGATCAGAGACCAATACTGAGGTGGGACCGAGGGGGGAACCGGTTTGAAATAAGCAGTAAAATTGCCGTACCGATCAACCCTTAGATCTGAAGCGTCATTTATTGTTAAAGATGAATTGTGGCCTAGGTCTAGAACCCAACGATGAAATTCATAATTGTTCTTACCTTGACCTGTGCATCTTGTTCCATTGTCTACATAGATGTAATCATTTATCGGATATTCGATTTGACTAGTACCACTTTGATTGTCACACATTATCGTACCTGAATCGGGTGGATTAACATTGAATATAACACCTGCTGCAACCTTGTTAGAAGAAGCATCTATCGCGAACAACATCTCAACGTTGTATTAGAGGAACTTAAACACAGAGAATGGATAAGAGATTTAGGTAATAATGAAATCAGTATCACTAAAACAGGTGCTGATAACTGTGACAAATATTTGGCTGTGTCGCGGCTATAACATGCTATCTGAGGATAGGCTTCGTCTGAAGACAGAAAACAGACAACTTGCTGACCTTATTTCCTGCAAGATGAAAAACGACATATAGTAATTTCTAATTGGTTGGATTCAAACGATTGAAAGTGTCAAATCATAGGCTGATTAATATGGTGAAGCAAAGTAGCAATGGGTATAATCGTAAACATGGCTTTTTGTCAGTACGGGGCACATGATTCAACAATAAGTCCTAGAAAAGGTGGTAATCTAACTACTATTAGATGGCCGGACAATCAGACAAATGCTACGATGTCATGGCGGGTATGCGACGAATGCAAGAACAAGTTGGGAGGAGATCCAACTATGGATATTGTTTTGTTATGGGCAAATGAAGTCTCTTCAATAAACCAATTCCCAGGATCAGTGATAGACAATCCTTTAAAACAAGCGTTGCTTGTTCAATACGTCGATCAATTCCTTAACAAGAATATAAGAATAAAATTTGGCAATAGGTTTCCCTTTTTTCTCATAGATATTTGCGAAAACGAGAAAAAATATTTTCTACTAGAATTGACACAACAGTGTGTTATATCGGATATATTCTTAACCGACATCCAAAATACGGATGAAAGAACTTCCATCAGCCTAAAATTATGGGTAGGTGCAACGATGGCCGCAAAAGGAACCCGTGCAACTTTTAACATCTCTGGAGGGCAAAAATGGTACACTACCACAGAGAGAATACAAGCATTTAAGGCGGTAGACAAGTTGGCAAGTAACGATGAAATAGTCCGAACTGGCGCTGAAGTGGCACCTGTCGTTGAATTGCTGGTGCGTTCACACAATTTCATTTCATTAGAAGACTGCGATAGTGATTCGTCGATCAGAAAATATGTAAAGAAAGATGCTGTGCTTCAATATATTACTTCAAATGATTTAGTTATAAAAATTGATAAATCATCTGACTAGTAATCCACATTTTGTAAGATATCCCAGTTCTTGTTCAGGCAAATCTGTACTGGCGTCTGGTGAGAAAGTGTCCACATGTGAAATGGCACAAAG
>JBAVTY010000394.1:0-3091 GCA_049696495.1 Candidatus Nitrosopolaris sp. | reverse complement strand
GCTATAAAGCTAGCAAATGATTCTCAATATGGTCTTGGGGCAAGCATATGGACTGAAGATCTCGATAAAGCAGAGAAATTGTCAAGAATGGTGCAGTCTGGAGTAGTATCTGTAAATAATATTGTAGCTTCAGATCCACGAGTTCCATTTGGCGGTGTCAAGAAAAGTGGATTTGGTAGAGAATTATCAAGATATGGCATGCTAGAGTTTGTCAATATCAAGTCAGTTAGGTTCTATGACCAGCTTGTTCATCAACATCATGTGGAGTAATAGTTACTAAATAATAGTACTGACAATACAAACAACAGAATAGGAGCGAAGTATCTGGTCGTCATATGTCAAGAGTCGATATAGAAAAGTCTAACACTCGTCGTTCTTCTAAACATATAGTAATTTTGGGTAGTGGTTTTGCAGGAATTGCTGTTTTAAAAAACCTTCAAAAAGAGTTTAACAACGATAGCAGCGTTGAAATTACTCTAGTAAGCAAGGATAACTTTATTCTCTTTACTCCAATGCTTCCCGAAGTAGCATCTGGTATGATTGAAACAAGACATGTAGTAACAACGGTTAGATCATTTTGTAAACACGCTAATTTTTATGAAGCAAATGTAGAATCAATAGATTTAGGTAATAGACAGATTGTTATAATGCATACTATTGGCAGACAGTCTCGTCCAAGCGACTGGCGTGAACATACGCTGAAATACGATTACCTTGTTATTACGTTAGGAAGTGAAAATAATTTCTTTAAGATGTCTGATATTGAAAAATACTCGTTTACTATGAAGAACATTGATGATGCCATCATTCTGAGAAATCATATCATAAACATACTTGAACAAGCACACGTTGAAGAAGAGAACAGCGAACTCAGGAAAAATCTTTTAACCTTTGTCGTAGTTGGTGGAGGATTTAACGGTGTTGAAACCGTGGGAGCAATAAATGACTTCGTACGAGAATCAATTAAGGATTATTATAAAAATATCTACATGACAGAGGTTAGGGTAATACTTGTGAATACTAGTGATAAGCTTCTTGAACAAATAGATGAAAAACTAGGCAAATTTGCACTAGAAAAACTAAAAGCTAGTGGTGTGGAATTTATAATGAATACTCACGTTAATGGAGCAACTGCAAATAGTGCAAAGTTAGATAATGGTACAATAATACCTTGCTATACTCTAATTTGGACTGCAGGTGTAACTCCAAGCAAACTAATTGCAAATCTCCCATGTGAACATGATAAAGGACACAGAATCATAGCTAACAACTATCTAGAGATGCTAGGGTATGAAGATGTTGTTTATGCTCTTGGCGATTGTGCATCTATAACAGACCCTCATACAGGAAAACCCTACCCTCCCACAGCACAACATGCCATAAGACAGGGTAAAGTAGCAGCCAAGAACATAATTTCTGCTATCAAGGGAAAAAGAGAAGGAAAGAAAAAGAAATTTGATTATAAAACAAAAGGGATGATGGCAGAGATTGGGAAAAGAACAGGTGTCGCAATATTATTTGGTAGAATCAAGTTACATGGATTTCTGGCCTGGTGGATGTGGCGTACATATTATTTAGCTAATCTTCCAACATCAAAGAAGAAGTTAAAAGTTATGGGTGATTGGACGTCAGATCTATTCTTCAAGCCAGATGTAGCTATGATTAAAAGGTCTGATATCCAAAGTATTGACAACGTCGATAAGCAAAGTAGTGATAGTAGTGGCAATATCAAAAGTACAGAAACTTAATAAATAAGAATCGCACCTATTTCAAAACGCCCTAAATCCCCGCACCTATGCCATAATACATATGATCTTCACGATGACCGCCTTGGCCCATACCGATGTTCTTGTAATCGGACACAAATTCAACTGACTTGAGCCACTTTACCATTTTAAATCCAAGTTGAGTTTCAATTCTTAGCCGTAATGGAGCTCCATGAGGAACAGGCAAAGGCGTGCCATTCATTTCGTAAGCAAGAATCGTTTGATGGTGCCTTGCAAGCTCCATATAAATTGCCTCATAAAATTGTGCGCCATCAGTGTATTGATAAGAGTAGAATACTACATAGCGAGTCTGGGGAAGAGGTTTACAGAGAGATATAATATAACTCATCGGTACGCCTCCCCATTCTCCTATGGCAGTCCATCCTTGAATGCATGAATGTTCTGTAATTTGTATCTCTTTTTTCATAGCATGTAAATCTGCAAGTGAAAGGTCGAGCGGTTTTTCAACCAATCCATGAACTTCCAGTCTCCAATTAACAAAGTTATTTTCCAAAAGGTCTTTGTACTCTTTAGTATCTGGAGGATAACCGTTTGCTCTGAAAAATGGCGTAACATCAGATTTTGAATAAAATGGTCTTGGTACTATTCTACCAAACAAAGCACGTCTTACTATCTCTATGACAGCACCAAGTTTATTCTGGACAAGTCTAGGTCTTTTGAGCGATATTCCTGTAGCCCAAACATGAACAGATACGACAACGATAACAAAAAGCGCGAATATGCCAATTGCTATGCCAAGCCTAGTTCCCTTACCTAAGAATATGTTACCCATGTTATCCGGAAAACGTTCTACGATAACCATTGCTATGTGAACAATAACAAACAGAACAAAAGCGATCATTCCAAGAAAGTGTAGACTACGTGCCGCTTGGCGCCCTCTGAAGATCCGCGGATACCGCGGGAATCTAGCACCTATAGCCGGTGACATTGCTGCACCAGTTGCAATCATAAATGCCTAGAAGCAAATAGAATAATTTTGAAAATTTATTATTATTCAATTGCTTTTTAACATTGGGATTAAAAAGATTTGGTTCTCATTCATCTTAGTAGAGATGTAACAGCGACATTTGATAGTGTATGGAATGTTATATCAGATATCGATAGGGAACCTGAGTTCTGGCATGGTACAAAGTCTATAAAAAATATCAGCAAAACCGAAAATACCGTAGAAAGAGAAGTAGTAATAGCCTTTAGAAATTCTAAGTGCAGAGAGATTGTCAGACTAGATAACAAAAAGTCAATTAATATAGAAATAATAGAAGGACCAATTAGAGGAAGAAAAACTATTACCCTCAAGACTATTA
>JBAVTY010000393.1:0-3158 GCA_049696495.1 Candidatus Nitrosopolaris sp. | reverse complement strand
GGTCTTAGAGACGTGCTGGAACATATCAAAGAATGATCTGCTTGTCCAAATATTATCAATCATTCACGCACTTCAGGAATAAAATAACCCAATATTTCAGAACAAAACGTTTCAATCTGAATATGAGAATATATCTCCTTGCAGGTATTAGTCAGAAAACTTATGCTAATTGGGATAGCATTAAGTTGTTATCTTTGAATGGAATAGTTAAGCTGGGACCCACCAGAGATGCATGAACATGGGAATGTCCGTTTCCATCATGTCATGTTTTAACGTGTTCATAGTGTAAGTCTTTTGGTGCAATTCTAGACAGCATTTTGGGAAAATCAATCCGAAGTCTCGGTTCATATTCAATAGTGGTAACAGCTGCAGTTGAACCTGCTACAAAAATTGTAACGATTCCGTGTTTAAGTTTGGTTTCTTGAACTGCTTCTGAAGTTGGTATAGTGAGATCAATCATGTCATTCTCTCCTTTTGAGTGGATATGATATTTTTAGTGATAATAGTCATCGTGCAAAGTTGTTTTGGCAATTCCGATTTAACAACTTTTAGTGTTCTAGATGCTTATTGGGTCAAAGTCTAAGCAGAAGAGAACCCTCCAGATTTGGAAGTATACATAATTGATTTATATGCATCTATGCATCTAAACAAAATTATATTCCACAAGACTTGATGGAGTTTTAAATAGGGCATCTGACATAGAATTCCACGACAGAAAGGTTCTACTTCAGCTAAGTTTTAAAAGGTATCAAAATGTAGCTATCCACTCATACTGCTACTTCTATGTGAAGTGGTAGACTAAACGTAAATGTAGCTCCTTTTCCATCGGCATTATTCTCAGCCCATATCCTTCCATCATGAGCCTCTACAATGCTTTTAGAAATAAACAATCCTAAACCTGTTCCTTTACACGATATTGAAGCGAATTTTTCAAATAATCTAGGCAATATCTCGGAGTCTATTCCTGTACCTGCATCCTTGACAGTAACAACAACAAACTTTTGCAGACTCTCTTGTTTGTTTTCTTCTTCTATACCAATAAACACCATCCCTTTCTTGGTAAATTTAATTGCATTATTTAGCAGATTGGAAATAACTTGAGTTATTCTTGCTTTGTCTGCTTCCACAAAAACAATATTATGGTCTAAAGAATTGTATACTAGTTCTACGTCCTCATCATGGCCTATTTGATTTTTAATTTTCTCTACAGTATTTGATATTATGTCATTTACATTGATTAGTTCTTTTTTTAGCTGTAATGACCGGCCTTCAATTTTTGTAACATCTAAAATGTCGTCAGCAAGTAGCTGCAACCTCTTTGCATTCCTAACTATAACATCTAATAATTCTTCTTGTTCTGCTCTATCCATTCTTTTATTAGAACGGAGAATACCTGTTAATCCAAGTATTGGTTGGATAGGAGTTCGTAATTCATGAGCCGCTATATCGAGAAATTCTTTTTGCATTTTATTGTGAATTTTTAGCTGTTCATATGTCTCACTTAATTTTGCATATAATTCTGTTTGTTTCCAAAGACTATCAAAGATTGAAGCGTATGATAAAACAATTGGCTTGCTATCATAGTATGCTCCCAATCCTGCGGCTTCGTAAGAACTATCTTTGGTATCATCTTTTGTTTCTACAATTAAGCATTCTTTTCTATCAATCACTAAAATTCCAATCGTATTTTGTAAACTCTTATCAACGCATCTAATCGATAGCTCAGGTAGTACCAAATTCACCTCATTTATTATCTGTGTAATTTGTTGATAATCAGCTGGTATCAGGACTCTAACTTTTACACCATGCTCTAGTGATTCTTTGAATAAGTGGAGTACTCCAGCCCGTACTTGGCGACGAAATGCAGTTATCGAGGAAAATATTCTCAACACTTCATCTCTTGCAGATTGTACTAAATCAAAAGATCGTTTTATCGACTCTCCAGTATTTCGAATAATTTCTATGTTAGCTGATTCGTAATACATAATATTACCGTTCCTTCTTGAATCTCTTTAGTCTTCTGTCCAGCTAGTACGGCCTTGTCCTATTTCTATTGCATACAGCTGCTGTGCTTCGAGATTGTTGTAGATAAGATCTGGCACATAATACAGAATCGTTCCACAATAGTGGTTAATATCAACTAAGAAATCCAAAAGAGTACACTGATTAGCTATTATCTAGGACTGGCAAGGCTTTCATGTAGCGGCAACATTAATAGTGCACAGACAAAGACTATTCCGACTACCATTCCGATGATGAGGATATTAGATTTCCACTCTAGAATACGAATTTGCTTGTAAAAACAAGGCTTTATTGATTTGTCATGAATTTTGCACTTCGTAAAGTGCCACGCCGCTTCAAGTGAAAAGAAGGCGGTTGCAAATCCAAGGGCAATATATGCCATACTTTCGAACATACTGATTGATGTCATATTTACGAACACACTATTCAGATAATGCCTCAAAGATATAAGATTATTGGAGCTAATATTTTACAAATGACAAGTATTGGATATTATAATTAACGTTGCAAATTTTTAATATCCATAATATCGTAAATACTATGCGTTTGTAAACACTCATGTATTTCAGGAGCCACTGTATCATAGCTATTACATCATAACATATGTAATGTGATATAACATACATCATAATATATGTTATGTCAGACCTATCGTACCATATCATGTCATAACATGTAGCACCTTGTGCTACACTGTCTTCAGAAGGTTTATTGGATACCCCAATATACCTCCTTCTTTAATGTTTGCGGTAAGTTGGCCCTGTTATCTATGCAATGTTATACTACCCAAATTTGTTAAAGTTGGATTACATGGAAGCTTAGCTATATGTCCAACCTTTATCATATAGGCCATTGTCATCTCTAAGACGCTTGACAAGGACAAATATTGCTTACGAGCTAAAATACGAACCAGTAGTAGTGGCATAATGTGTCGCCAGTCGACAGATCTTCAACTAGCCTTTCTGCTGATGCTATTACAGGTTGGAGAATTATCCTTCCATTGACCATCTTAGGAAGGGATAAGTAGACGGAAGAAGAAGTACAATTCCTTCGATCAGAAAATTATTGTGTATGTTTCATTCAGATGCTGAATTCTCCAGGTGGTAGTACCACCGTTAATGATTTAGATAACATTA
>JBAVTY010000392.1:0-3045 GCA_049696495.1 Candidatus Nitrosopolaris sp. | reverse complement strand
TTGACATTTATAAATTAAACATTTCATCTTGTCTCTCGTAGCAGTTCTATCGTGATCAATCTTTTGATGCTTACACTTTATACACTTGAGAAGTAGATCGGATTCAATATTCATTGTTATTTACATTGTACCGGCATTCGTTTTATCTGGTTATCGTAGTGGAGTGGATACGTTATTCCTTACTTCCAGTGAGCTGAAGGAGTCTAAAGTACTCCTCATAAGCGTGTGATTGTTATAAGGGTATAGACTAGATTGAAATGGTTGCTACTTTTGTTTCTGCGAAATCCTGATATGCTCTCAACTTTAAACTACTATTATTGCCTTTGCGAACCTATCTGCTACTTCAGTAACCTTTACCTTAATCTTGTTTGTTCCAACTTTTCCATTCTTAACGAATACTACAAATCCTTGTACCCTGGCAATCCCGTCTCCTTGTCTACTGATTTCCGTAACATCTACTTCATACTCCTTCCCTGCCTCGACTGGTTTTGGCTTAAGAGAACCTCTGTTGTAGTCTCTGCTACTACCGCCACCATAGCTCCTGCCTCTACCGTAACTCATTTGTAGACGTTGGTTGGTTGTCGTCCTAATATAAACGGGCTATATCAGTTTTCATTTGCAATAGTGGAAAATGAATTGAAAGCAAGGAAAGAAGATAAGAAACAACATTGAAGACTATTGTTACTTATGAGAGTGATTGAATATCATCACTCAATCACAACACGTACGAAATAAGTGGCAGTCCAAAATCATTTTATCGTTGTTGATGCAGCTTTTGTCGTTGTTGTAACGTTAATTGATATTCTTCTATGTCATTTTTTGCCCTTAATTTGGCCTTATATTTCAAATTACGTGGTCTAGTCCTTAATCTATAACCACAGCACGGACACCAGAAGCCATCCCATCTTAAGAATAGCTCACATACCTGGCAACGTTTCTGTCCAGTAGAATAACGGCCTGTTCCAATTGGTTTCTGAGCCTTATGACGTATACAGATTCCTTTACAAGTCATTTTAGCTGGTCAAATACCTTCGCTATTTTTATATTTAAATTAGATCGTTGTGTTTCAAACTCATGTTTGCTTACAATATTTTTCAAATGGTTATATTATGTAAGATACCTCATAAATGACAATTGGAAGAAGCGGATTTCTTTCATGAAATGTGCTTGGTTGCATTGTACGCGAGTAGAGCTGTCAAATTTGCAGCTGTTGTTGATTCCAAAGGCAAATTGATTTTGACTAAATTCAAGAAATTTCACATTCAGAGCCATTGTTTCAAGTTTTAAGCTACGATAAGAACCCAGGACTATGATCGGCATAGTGTTATTATTGATATAGAATTTTAGGTACGCTCATTTCATTACAAAAAAATAATGGCGGTTTTTTTTGCTATTGCGATGTAGCACCCGCTAATCTCACTTGATATCAGCGAGCCAAGCATTATGAATTATCTGGGCAGAACAATAGCAGTAAAGATGAAGAATTAAACCAGCTTTACATCACACAATAGTGTATATAGGTGACATTTCTAATTAATAGTGGATAATATTGCAAGAGTTGGACTTGTTGTGACTGGCGAGATGAAAATCAAGTGCAGAAGAGATTAACATCAGTAAGACCCTTCACTGAACACAGAGGCAAAACAAAATTCTGTGCACACTGCGGTAACGTAGCTACTCAAGAAGCCTTATTCGAGGTGGATGGGGCTTCTCTAATAGAAAAATACTGCGATATATGTGTAAAGAAAATAAAATAGTGCGCCGCATTGTCCGACTCAGCGTCCTGCCATTGATATGCAATACCATTTCGAGCTACGACATCTCTTGTGTCATGTTACTTTGGCTACCATCGAAGACCGACTACACGAATCCAAAAGTTACTGTAAACGAGCTAATCTTATATTCAAGTATGAGAACTATGACAAATTGACAACAGAAGGGTACTGTATGAAATGTAAGGTTAGGCGAGATATGAGAGATGAGAAACGGGTGAGAACGAAGAATGGTCGAAGTGGCATATCCGGAGTATGCACTCTGTGTGGTGGGAAGATGTTCAAAATGGTAGGGGGCAGAGCAAAAGCAACAGGTAAGGCCAAGGTTCCCAGTAAGCAGCGATCTAAAAAAGTAGGAAAGGTAAAGGTAAAGGTAAAAAGCAAGAGAAAGTAGACATTAACCAACTACTAGTGCTCGATGATCAGATGGCGCATTAGATAAATGATTCAACAGTATGAGAGCATATATATACTTTATATTATTCTGACATATGTACCTGATACAATGTCGTCTTCAATACATGATAATAATACTTCTGATACAATAACGACAATAGATCCCTCTACGCAAAAGACTATAGATGCAATTATGGATGTTGCAAAGAATATCCGCGAAGCATCTTCTCGAATAAGAGACGTAGTACGAGCAGTACATCAGAGTGGTGCGGTTGATGAACTTGCAACAGCTGTCCATGAAGCGGTAATTGCAGCAAGAGATACTACAAAAGAAATTAATGAAACTGCTAAAGAGTTGAAAGAGCGTGGCGTGATTAAGGACACTGCTACTAACGTGGAGGAAACAGTTGTTGCAGCACGTGAAATAGGCGAATCCGTGAAGCATACAGCACAACAGATAGGCGAATCAGCTCCTCTAACAAGTGAAACACTCAGAGAAGCAACCACCAAAGTAAAATCCAAGAAAGAGAGCAGTCGTAAGTAGAGTTATGGTATCCAGTATACCATTGATGAGGACGAGAATGCCTGTTCGTAGTCAGACTTTTACTCCAACCGTCTTCCTCAGAATTCTATTACATAAGGACACCACGCTTGCTGTGAGAATGCGCATTTCCTACATCATCGTGGAGGAAATGGAGCTGCTGCTAGAGAACAATCACTCACTACTTGCTGTGCTTATTAGTTGCTGGTATTTAGCTTCAGCTATTTCCATCCTCGATTTGACAGATTTGAATGCATATATCTGACAGATTCCTCGCTTATTGTTGGATTCTCTGGAATTTTGTAATCGCCTTTAGCGTTAGCATTAGGGAAGGTA
>JBAVTY010000391.1:0-2038 GCA_049696495.1 Candidatus Nitrosopolaris sp. | reverse complement strand
ATCCTCGAGGCTTATTGCTATTTTTCCACTGAATTTAGGTACGAAATCAAACGAATTCTTTAGTAAGTTCGATAGCACTTGTTCTATTCTCTTTGGATCGCAGAAAATGGTCCCAGTTGACTTGATATCCAATTTAAGGGAAATCTGTTGATCTTGAATAATAGATTTAAGATCAGTGATAGTGTTTTTTATTAACAAATCAATATCTGCGTCTTCTCTAGATAGGGTTATCTTTCCTATGTCCAGCTTGTAGCAATCTAGGATGTCAGTTACAAGTATCTCAAGTCTTTCTAGATTTCTCTCGATTATTCGAATAGCCTTCTTCTGTTTTTCATTGAGATTTGAACCGAATGATTGTTTGATAAACATTTGGCAGTATAGCTTCATTGGCACAAGTGGTGTCTTCAACTCATGACTAATCATCGAAACAAACTCATCTTTGGCTTTATCAGCTGCTGTTAATTCTTCATAGGCGTTCTCTAATTTGCTTGTTAATACATTCTGATTTTCGATATGTTCTTTTATAGAATAGACCATGGAGTTAAAAGATTCTGAGAGTGTGGCAAGTTCATCACTCCCTGTAGTATTTACTGAGACATTCAGATTTCCTTTTTCTACTTCAGCAGTTGCCTTTGTTAGAGAAAAAATTGGCCTGAGCATGCGTAATATAAGATATAGGATTGACATGAGAATGGCTATGTTTAGACTTCCCAGAAGAATTTGCAATAACGTAAGGTTTTGGGAATCAGTTTTCACCTCCCTCGCGAGCGCTGTGACCAGCCTGTCAGATGAACTAATTAAGGACGAAGCCATCGATTGTAATTCTGTTATTCGATTTGCAGGAATTTGTTTTGCTCCTGTTTGAGATGGTTTGATTATATTATCGATGATGTATTCTTTGTATTTTTGCCAATTGAAATCAATTCCTCTCCATACGTCATAATATTGCGATGTAAGTGGTTCTAATTCCATTGCTGGAGATGCAGCCCCACTTCCTCTTAAGACCGTCAGATTCGACTCAAAGTTTTTCATTGCGATATTCACCGCAGAAACATTTGAAAACCCTGAAATATATTTCAGGATTTGGACTAGAACATTGTATGTTAAAAATCGGTTCTTGCCAGCAATATTGATTGAATTTCCTGGCAATGCTCCTTGCGATTCGAAGTATGCAAATATGGCAATATTACTTAGAACAAAAACTATTTGAATACCAGCCAATATCCCGATCTTTACGGAAATTCTCGAGCTAAATCGTCTTAACATGATTATATGCTATAATTCCGTCCTTCGATATTGATAACGTTATTGTATATCCATAATTTTGGTAGTATATGAGACCATACATGTTGGATTCAGATTCGCTAGAATAGAGAACAGAGCTATCTCAGATGCATAGATGACTAATGTTGTATCTCGTTACTGGTTTGTACAACCCCATATTGCATCGGAGGAAATGCTATACAAAGTCTTAATATCCATCCCCGGGAATATTGTACGTTAAATCATGAGGATCCTCATAGCTGAAGATGACGCGGATAGTTCTGAATCGTATAAGGATGTCTTAGAAGCCAGAAACCATTTAGTTATGCTCGCTGAGAATGGTGAAGAGTGCTTAAAAATATATAGCGAGGAGCTGAAACGGGAACAGATAGAAATCGAAAAGAGAGAGAGGAAAACGACCCCCTTTGATGCTGTTATCTTGGATTATATGATGCCGCAGAAAGATGGGATGCAAGTCGCAAAGGAAATTCTCGAAATGAATCCAAAACAGAGGATTATATTTGCTTCTGCTTATGTAGAAGAAACATTAGAAGATGCAGTAAAACAGCTGAAGCAGGTCGTAGAATTAATGCAGAAACCATTTGCAGTAGATGCACTCGTAGATACCATCGAGGATAAAGAAATCTATGACGGGTTAAAGGAAATTATGTTAAGCATGAAACAAATTAAAAATGAAAGCCCGTCGCCACAACAGTTGAAATCCCTTTTTGAAAGCTTACGGAAAATACAAAAAGGAAGGACCTTCTAAGGCTAA
>JBAVTY010000390.1:0-1701 GCA_049696495.1 Candidatus Nitrosopolaris sp. | reverse complement strand
TTTTTGGAATGACTATGTTTATGGTATATCAGACTACACCAATATTAGTAAGAAGCCCTCAGCCGCTTGGATTTGGTGGAGATGCTGTTGCGAGTGCAATGGTTCAATTACCTTTTATGATCGCGTTATTAGCTTTTGCTCCTTCTTCTGGGTTTATTGTGTCAAAGATAGGTAATCTTAAACCAACTGTAGCAGGAACTATCATTATGACCGTTGGCTTTTTCAGCCTGTTTATGTTTCACTCAACAGAATCTATAGTTGCAATAAATCTGGCTATAGTAGCTGCTGGAATCTCATTGATACAAGTGGGTGCATTTAATATCACGATGGAGTATACACCACTTCGATTTAGTGGAGTATCACTTGGGATGTCAGTCGTACTTGTGTTAATTGGAAGCTCAATTGGACCTGCAATAGCAGGAATATACATGCAAACACATCAGGAGCTTGTAAAAGGAGTTAGTAGTAATAGTGTTGGTTCTTTTCCTTCACCAATATCCTATGACCTGATATTTCTAACAGCTGCATTGATTTCGGCTATATCTATTGCGTTTGTATTAATTTTAAAAGGAAAGATGACACGATCACAATCGACATTGAAGGGTACCTTTCCTAAAGCATAATTTAATAAAATGAAAAAGGAAAAGAGCTACAATTTGCAATGTTCCTTTTACGATAATATGCTATGGTCCACAGACCAGTGAATTAAATTGGCATGCCAAATCTTTACTATAGGGCATTCAAACCGTCAATGGAATGACTTTATTTTTCTTTTGCAAGCAAATCACATAGATGTACTAGTTGATGTAGTCGACCGCGTTACAATAACAAATAGAAGTGCTAAGTGTCTTGGATGTAGCAAAGCTTGAAAGTAAGACACTTGATCTGAAGAAAGAACTGTTCAATCTGAATGACGTAATACTCAATGCCATGGATGACATAGTGTTAAGCATGGAGTTTAGTAGCAAAAATCAACTATCATATGAACCTGATGATATTTTATTGCAAGCAGACAAATCAAAGATAGTTGAAGTAATTTCAAATTTATTGAGCAATGCTATCAAATTTACCCCACCAGGTACGATAACAATTAGTGTAGAAAAAGACAAGACTAATAAAAATAATAACAAAAATTGGGTCATCATTAGTGTGAAGGATGCTGGTCAAGGAATAGACGTCAATATATTGCCAAGGTTATTCACAAAATTCGCATCGAAATCTTTTCATGGAACAGGACTGGGCTTATTTATATCAAAGGGTATTGTGGAAGCTCACAGTGGTAAAATCTGGGGCGAAAATAACCCTGATGGCAGAGGAGCCACATTTTCATTCAGTTTGCCAATCTAACTCAATACAAATCTGGTAATGAGATATTCTGAAAAATAACTATTAGGACTAATCTTGTTTTGTGTCTGCTGGCTCACCACTGGGTGGAGCTACTATAGCATTTACAGGAAAAGCTGTTGTGGTGAGTGAAAGATTAACTGCAGTGAAAAGGGACAATATCAGTTCTATATTTATTGGAATGAATAGGCTTTGTAGAAATCATGCTTTTGATAGATTCAGTCAAAGCTTTCTAGAAGCACTTAACACAATGGATATTGAAGGAATCTAAGTACGTTAGACTGGCGTATATAATAGATCTCTTGCGTAATTAACAGCTATAATCGATTTACGATGCAATCCTTAACTATTTTCCTA
>JBAVTY010000389.1:0-2528 GCA_049696495.1 Candidatus Nitrosopolaris sp. | reverse complement strand
AGAGTTAATGTCAGTTTGTGGTTGTGTCAATGTCAGTTGGTTTGTTGTCCTATTAAAGGAGACTATTATTGTAATCTGATTATCTCATCCCATGTTCCAGTTGCTGATAGCATATAGTATTTGCTAGAATTTCCAGATTCAAATTGTATTAAATTGAATTTTGGCATAGGCGGAAGGCAAAGAAGGATTGACGAGTTCTCGTTTATCGACTAAATCAGGAAATTCACTCCATGATCTACCGTCCAATTCCCTGCCTCCTGCCTTAGATGTTATGCCACCCCATTGCTTGAAGAAAAATGGTACTCTTTGTTCTAAGCATTGATCTCTTATCTCCCTTACCCACTCGATCCTGCACTCTCTATAGTTGAATCCGGACTCACCGCCGGCTATAACCCATTCAATATCATCCAAATCTAACTTTCCCAGAGGTCCTAACAATGGTTGCTGAGAAAGTGAATTTTGGCATCCACTCTTTTCAGGTCTTCAATCCTTCTTTTATAAGCCATATCTTCTACGGAAACACCAATCCATGCATTACCCGGAACTCTTCCACAATATCTGCCAAATTCTTGCAGCCTTTCACTTCTCTTAGTTAATATCTGATATTGATGTTGATCTGCTTTTTTCATTACATCAAAAACCTTCTCGATAAATACAAATGATATATCCTTATGAAAAAGATCTGACATACTATTTACAAAAATCATCTTAGGTTGCTTTAATGAAAACGGATAATCCATTAAGTCTGAATGAAGTGTTAGTTTAAAACCATTGCTGTATTTCTTAACTCCCATTTTCTTCAAGCGCATGGCGTATCTTTCAGCATAGCAATTCTTACATCCAGGCGAGACTTTATCACATCCAGTAATCACGTTCCATGTACTGTTAGTCCATTCTATGAAGGATTTATCAGCCATTTATCTTATCTATCAACAATAAATTAGGATAGCTCCTATTAATAGAAATGCACCAGCAATGGGGAGAGGGGTGTTTATTCTGTAAGTAGGGAAAGGACTTTGACAGCCCGTATTGTGAAACCCGCCACCTTGTATTATTACCATAAGGCTTAACTAGCGTCATATTCTTGTCAGGAGATAAATTTGGTATTATATGGATTTTACGGTAGATATCTTATTTTTTTATTGTTAATAACTTGATCGCTAGGTGTTATAATAGAGCTAACTATCATTATCTAAACTCATAGAAAACAATCTTAAACTATAAAGATATTTTCTAGTTCACTGAGAATTAATATGAATAATGTTACTGTTATCATCAAATACCTCTCCCAAACTGATCCGGGCCTGAGAGAAATAATTAGATCAGTTGGGGATTTTTCAATCAAAATTCGCGAAGATCCATTTCAATCATTGGTTGAATCAATAATATATCAACAACTTGCTGGAAGTGCAGCCAGAGTTATTTATAGCAGATTTATCAAATATTATAATAATAACGACAACAACAATATCAACTCTCGACCCTTCTTGCCTGAACAGATACTTTCAACTCCTAATTCAGTATTTAGGTCATCGATTGGGTTATCAAATAAAAAAATAGAATACATACATCTATCTGCAAAAGTCATACAAAGGAAACTAGATGTATCAACATTGCATAAACTATCAGATGAAGATATCATTGCTCAGGTAATACAAGTAAAAGGAATTGGAAGTTGAACGGCGGAAATGTTTTTGATATTTTGCCTTGGAAGATTAGATGTCTTACCAGTTACAGATTTAGGTATAAGAAAAGCCATGAAGAAAACATATCCTCTTTCAGAGCTTCCAAAACCAGCAGAGATGTTATCTATCGCTCAACCATGGAAGCCTTATAGAACTGTAGCTACCTGGTATCTATGGAAATCACTTTCAAAGTTCGATTCTATCGGTTAGCTTATGGCCTTTTTTGTTCAGGTCTATAATTTATGAAGCATCTAATTCTTACTATATCGTCCGTACATACACAAATTTGTGATTTAATTTTATTACGTCTACTTTGATTTAACATAACATTTCGTATATTGTCTTATTCTTAGCCTTCAACGTCTCTTGAAACTTTAGCGGTTTAATCCCACTACTTCTAGCTCTTTCTATTGCCTTCCTAGTATAATCATCAAAGTATGCTACAGACGGTTCCAAGTTTCTGACTTTGCTACATTTTAGTAGCCACTCCTTAATCTCAGAGAAAGCTTCCGTATCAGAAAGATGTTGTATATTTACGAAATAGGGGGCAAGTATTAGCGATACTGCAAACTTGCGATGATCTGGAATTGACATCTGCAGAAGCCTTTCCGCGTATGGTAGAATATTGTTTGAACTAGTATTGAACTTTTTACATTTATTTTCCTTAAGTTCTACTTTCAACTTCCTGTCTACTAGAAAAGTCTGAAACTCGATTATTAGGTTATCTATGTAAGGCAGGGGTTTAGAACTATCCCATTGTTGAATTATCTTTACTTCTGCATCAATTCCCTCGCCAACACATTCAGAATTAAATGTATATGGTACTCTCAGAAGGCAAGATTT